>CACZTC010000036.1 GCA_902784015.1 uncultured Erysipelotrichaceae bacterium
ATCTTTATTGAAGTATTTTTACCTTCAGTTATTTTATATTTCATTGTCACGCCTGGTTGATTATCGCAATAACTTTTTTCTGACTCTAAGAATTCTTTGATTGCCTCTATATCTTCTTTCTCAAGATCACCATAAAGATCTTCTTCTGTTAATTCCCCGTAGACTTTATCTAACTTACCATTTTTCTCTTGAGCCTCAAATTTAGTAACTAAGCCATTATTTTCATTTAATGTACATGATACCTTTTTACCACTTCCGCCTTTTGATAAAAATAATAAAAAGCCCAATAATAATGCTAGACATAATAGACCTAAGACAATAGGTATAGTTCTATCTTTATATTTAGTTGGCGTAGCTTTGATTTTATCTTCAACCTTATTTTTAATAATTGGCTCTTCAATATTATTATTTAAAGGTTCCCCGCAATGAGCACAAAACTTAGCTGACTCTTCATTTTCTGTTTGACATTTAATACATTTCATTTTATTTCCTCAAAATTTCAATATTTCTGCTTCTTGTCCAAAAGCATAGAAACTTGCAGTAGCATCTTCAAGATAGAATACCGCATTATTCCCGTCACCAGCTTTATACATATTAGCTAATTCGGGATATGCACTTAATAAAGATTCTTGAGCTTCCAATCTTTCATCTAAGATAGCTTTTCCATTTAGTCTTAACCATTTACCATCTTTAAAAGCGCATATTTCTATATTTGGATTAGCCAACATTTGTTTAGCAACATCTTTTTTTAATCCTGTTTGAATATATAATTTATCCTCAAAAATATGAGCTGTTCCAAATGGTCTTACTCTAGGCTTATCATTTTCTACTGTTGCTAAATAATAAACTCCTGCTTCTTTTAAAAATTCTTCGCTTCTTTTTAAGGCTTCCATAATTTATCCCTCTTTTCTTATTGATTATACAAGAATATCCAACCGTTGTCCTTAATATAATAACCACTAGCTATTACTTCGCCTTTGTCATTATAAACACAGGCCTTATCATTTAAACCATTAGCTTTATATGTATATACCTTCTTAGTAATATTATTTTTATCTAAAGTATCATCGATTATCTTTTCTTTTAATATACCTTCTTCATATTTATAAGTAACAACTTCTATCCTTTGATTATCATTTTTAGTAGTAACTTCTTGAATTAAGATATCATTATCATCATATATAAATAAAGTTGAGTTATCGTTACCCTTCTCTTGTTTTTTTATGATTTTATTTTCTTCATCAAAACTATATATATATTCTTTTTCTATTATTTTATTATCATTATTAATAATCTTTTTTTCTAATATATTATCTTTATATATATTTTCGATATATTCATAATGATATTTATTATTCTTAGGATATATAGATATTTCTATCTCATTATTATCATTAATATTAAAGTCATTAATAATTATATTTTTATTGATGCTGATGTTATCTAAATATTTATCATCATATTTAATATCGACCTTATATGAATTGGTACTATTATTTTTTAGAATTATTGGTCTACCACTTAGATTATAAGTATTACCTGATGCATCCAAATATTCATGTTCATTATTTTCAAAAGCTTTAATGCGCATATATAAACTATCATCATTAGTTAATTGATATTCTTTTCTTAAATATTCTGCACATTCTTTAATATTATTTATATTTAATTCTTCTTGAGCTAATTCTTCATAAGTAATAACTAAATTATCTACTACTCTATTTAAATCACCTCCTGCATTTATATAATCTTCATAACGAATACTTGCATCTAAATAATTATTATTTTCAAAATAAAGATTAGCTAAAGCGATTTCGCTTTCCGAATTAGCACCACCAAAGCGAACTGCTCTACGTAAATGTTTTATTGCCAAATCATAATCATTATTTTCCCTAGCTTCAATCCCTAAAGCATATTCTTTTAATGCATATTGATGTAAGCCTATATAGCCTAAGCTACATAAAATAGCTAAAGAAACTATGATTATACCTACCTTTTTAAAGAAGTCCTTAGGGTTTGCTTTTATCTTTTCTTCAACTCTTTCAATTCTTTGGATAGGTGCTTTTTTAATTTCTGGATAGATCTTATTATAGGCACTTTCTAATAAAGCATGAATATGATCTTCGCTTATTCCTAAAATATCTTTAATTTCTGTAATTGATAAATCTTCCTTTATTTTCATGATAGCGACAATTCTTTCTTCATAATCTAAAGGAATAATATCTTTAGCGAAATCTTTAAAAGACTTTAATTCTTTAGTGCCTTTTGCGACCATTTCATCTTGAAATAAATCAATATTTCGGCTTTGAATATAAGCTACACATTTCTTTCCTAATAATCTTAAAGCATCTTCACGATGTTCAAATTCTTTGGCATATTCTTCAGCCAATTTTGGATTAGCTAAATAACCAAAAGCTATTTCCTTAAGCATAGAAAAACTCATATCTTCTAGATATTTGTTTAAGTCTTTTCCACAATACCCACAAAATGTAGTATCTTCAGGTATTTCCTTTTTACAATATGGACATTTTTTCATAGTTCATAAAAAGATGCCGAAGCATCTCTATTAATATAATAACTGCTCAATTTTAATAGTAGCTCTACCTAGAGTGATGACATCTCCAACATTAAGCGGAGCTCTACTTAGTGATGCTAATTTTGTTCCATTGAGATATGTTCCATTATGTTCGGAAACATCTTCAATATATAATTCGCCATTATATAGTAATACTCTAGCATGTCTTCTACTTACGGCAGGTTCTAATATCACAAAGTCACAGCTAGATGATTCTCTACCCATTAAACATGGTAAATGGTCTATCGCTCTTTCTTCTTTTCTGCCATTAACTGTTAGTGTTACTAGGGCTCCTTTGATTCTGAATTCCTGTTTCTTAACTACTGGTACTTCCAAAGTTTGATGTATTTGCGGCTCTTCCTTAGCTGGTACAATTACTTCCTCTTTTATCGGAGTATTTTCAACCGCTACGGGAACAGGCGCTGGAGCAGGAGTAGGAGCGGAATTAACCGTTTGGAAAACAGCGGTTTTTTCTATTTCTTTTTCTTCTTGAGGCTCATTTACCACATTATTAACTGGTTGAATATTTTCTTTTCTAGCTTCTTTAGCTTTTCTTTTAGCTGCTCTAGAAGGTTTTTCTATTTCTGTACCATTTTCATCAACATAATAAATATTACGTTTAAAAGCTAATATTAATACTGCTAAAAATAAAATCGCACAGGCTGCACCTAAGCCATAAATTAACAGTTTAACTATTTCTGGATCATTAAACATAGCTACTTATCCTTTCGTTTAACCTGTTCTATTTATTTTACACCGATTTCCTCATCACTGTCATTAAGATTGTATGTTGCTTCATTATAGAAACGTGTATTGATTATATCTCTAATACATTCATCATTATTAGATTCTTTCTTAATTAATAAATAAACTAAGATATCTACAACAATCACAAAAGCGAAGAAAGCAATAATGAATAATGAGGATCCGCTTAATAATGCTAAAGCATCATATATACCATGGAGTATTATCGCAATTAATAAACCTTTTCTTAAATATCTCTTACATAATTTATTCTCGCCTGCTGCTTCATATATCTTTGCCCTTCCATAGCTAGCCCCCATAAAGGCACCAAAGCTCATATGTGCAGGAATGGTAAGAATCGCTCTAGAAAAAGCGACTGATAAACCATAACTAAAAACATATAAAATATTCTCAAATAAGGCAAAGCCTAAAGAAACAAATATTGCATAAACTACCCCATCGAAGGTGTAATTGAAATTATTATCACGCCATGAGAATCTTTTCATAAAGAAATATTTACTACATTCTTCAATAATGCCTATTATCATCGCAGAAATGATTATAGCTAGAATATAATTATCTTCTAAAAACTCAAACATCGCACTTTCAAAAGATGATGTTGATAATTCTAAAATCAAAGCCACGATAGTAGCTAAAAGACCACCAAAAATAAGCTTACCTAATAAAGATAATGGTTCTTTTTCTAATTTATCTTTTCTATATATATAAACAAGCCAGAAAATCGCTGGTAATACTGCTGCTAAGATAGATACATATATAGGCGCATCAACAGTATATTCAAATAATTCACTCATGATCTTCTCTCCTTATTATGTACATAATCATATAACACATTTTTTGATATTCCTTCATTAGTTGCGACCTCTTTTATCGCTTCACTTTTACTAAGGCCTCTTTTTTCAGCCTTATCTACTAAATCTAATAAATGGCTCATATCAACATCTTTTTCATAATCATCATTATTGCCAGCAATAACTACTACCATTTCCCCTTTTAAAGTATCCGCAATTTCAATTACTTCGCTCAGCGTTCCTCTAATAAATTCTTCATGTATTTTTGTCATTTCTCTTGCGATACAACATTTCCTATCACCAAATACTTCTAAAGCATTCTTCAACATCTTTTCAATACGATGTGGCGCTTCATAAAATACCAAAGTCATAGGATAAGGTTTATATTCTTTTAATTTACGCAAACAATCATTATTACTTGGTGGCAAAAAGCCCACAAAAATAAAAGGTTGCACAATTAAGCCCGAAGCTACTAAGGCATTTAATACTGCATTAGCCCCTGATATAGGTACTACATTAAAGCCTGCAGCGATAACATCGATAACTACTCTTTGACCAGGATCACTAACCAAAGGATATCCAGCATCACTAATCAAAGCTACTTTAGTACCTTCTTTTAATAATTGAACTATGCCTTTACTACTTGAGACTTCATTATAGTTTTGATAAGAGATTAATCTTTTAGAAATATTAAAATGTTTCAAGAGTATTCCTGAAGTACGTGTGTCTTCGCACGCAATTACATCTACATAATTCAATACTTCAAGTGCTCTTTCACTCATTTCATTTAAATTACCAATTGGTGTAGGCACTAAATATAGTGTTGGTAAATCATTTTCAAAAGATTTTTGTCTATTCATTTGTTTTTTTCTTACCGAAAGTCCTTACCGTAATATTCTTATTTTCATTTTGTTTATTATCTTCTTTGCGTGGACGATTGACTCTATTTCTTCCTCTATTACGCTCACGCTTATTATCAGAATTATTATTAGTGATATTAACATCTACTGTTGGTAATTCCATTGATACATGCTTTGGTTCATTTTCCGTAGTATGGCTATTAGTTTTAACGATGACTTTCTTCTCTTCGCCATCATTTTTCCTTTGCATAACAACGCCTTTTCTTGGAATAGCTTTTTCTCTTAATTCATCAAGCGTCAAGAATAATACTGTTTCATGATTTTCTAATTTAGCTTCTTCGCTCATTACATTCATCGCAGTAATTCTAAAAATATCACCTTCATATTCAACTTGGGTACCCATCTTTGGTAGACCTTCTGTTTTTTCTTGATAAAGATCATCTTCATATTGTAAGCAACACATTAATTTGCCGCAAACGCCTGATAATTTTTCTGTATTTAAAGCTAATAATTGATTCTTAGCCATATTAATTGAGATAACATCAAAGCGATTCTTAAATCTTCGACAGCAACATTCCATGCCACATAAGCCGATTCCGCCAACCATCTTCGCTTTATCTCTTTCGCCTATTTGTCTAAGTTCAATGCGACAGCGCAGTCTAGAACCTAAACGCTTCAATAATTCTCTAAAATCTACACGCTGTTCAGCTAGATAAATAAATAAAGCTTTTGATCTATCTAAAGTATATTCAGCGCTTAATAAATTCATATCTAAGCCTAAATATTCTATTTCTTCTGCGCATACCGCAAAAGCTTCTTTTTCATATTCATCATTTTCTAAATAATTTTGATGATCATAATCATTAGCTATTCTAATGACTGGTTTTTCTGGCATCTTTAGATTATATTTTTCGACACTTAATGCATCACTTTCTACATAACCCATCTCAAGACCTTGTTCAGTTTCAACAACTACCCAATCACCTTTTTTATATTTGGAATCAAAAGAGCCAAAACAATAAGGATGATTAGCTCCTCTAAATTTAACTGCTACCGAAAAAGGATATTGTGGTTTTTCTTGAGACTCTTCCTCCATATTTAATTCAATATTTTCATTATCATGACTTGTCATGATCTAATTCCTCCAATCTGTATATACTTTGAGCTAATAAAAGATTCAAATCATTAAATTTATTTACTTTATCATAGCTCTCATTAGCTATCTTTAATATTTCTGCATAATAAGCATTACTCTTATTAGCTTTTTTTACTACATCATGATACCATGATGGCTTTAAGTCGTCATGGCTTAGTACATCTTTCGCATATAAAGCCATTAAACTAAAAAATAGTTTTAATAAAGTTATATTTCGCGCTTTTTCTTTCTTAGGAAAGCTCCACGATGTATCATAATCAATTAATATTTCACTTTTTTCTAAGCCTTCTAAATTGAAATAAGCTTTAAACATCATTAGAGCTCTTTGGTATTCATCGCTATCCCTTATTTCTAATAAATCATTACTATCTTTAGCTATATGAGCTAAAAAATATGCATCAATTTCTTCAATGCCTTCTTCTATTGCCTTGTCATAATATATTTTGCTTGCCTCTTCCACAAAAGGAATAGTAATGCATCTAGATATAATCGTTGGTAATACTCTTTGCGTATTATCACAAGTTAATATCGCAATAACATTATCTTTAGGATCTTCTAAAAACTTAAGCATACTATTTTGGGCAGGAATAGTTGCATTTTCAATATTACGAATAATATATATCCTTGTGGAATTACCTTCTTCAATAGCTGTTTTTGAGAATCTTATTTGAAGATCATCAATATCTTTTTTTGATATAGCTACTTCACTACCATCAATAATTAGTACATCTGCATATTCATTATTCTCGATTCTTTGACAGCTTAAACAATTCTCACAAGCCATCTCATCTTCTTCACAAATAATACTTTGCGCTAAAAATATAGCTGCTTCATATTTAGGACTACCTTTAGGTCCATAAAAAAGATAGGCTGGAGCCAGCCTTCCTTTACATGCATTTTCTAAAGCTTTAAATACGATTGGTTGTGTCTTTTTTAATCTATCTTTTACCATCTAAGATCTCTTTCAATATTATATGAGCTTCCTCTATCACTTCTTCAACTTTGCGATTAGCATCAATTATTATCATTCTATCTTTATATTTTTCGATAACTTTTTTATAGCCTTCATAAACTCGATAATGGAAGTCTAATGTTTCTTGGTCTAAACGATCTAAAAATTCTCTACCTTTTTGAATTCTTTTTATGCCCTCTTCAACATCTACATTTAAAAATAATGTTTTATAAGGCATATTATTCTCTACCGCAAATTGATTAATTGAATAGACTTCTTCAATTCCAATTTCTCTACCCCATCCTTGATAAGCTAATGAACTATCAATGAAACGATCAGAAATAATCGTAATACCTTCATTTAGTGCAGGCAAAACTTTATCTACCAGATGTTGTCTTCTTCCTGCTGCATATAATAAAGCCTCAGTTCTTGCATCCATCTCTATATTATTAGGATCAAGAATAATCTTTCTGATATCTTCAGCTATCCTACTGCCACCAGGTTCGCGTGTATATTTAATTTTATAGCCCTCTTGGATAAGTCTTTCACATACAACTGAACTAACAGTTGTTTTGCCGCTACCATCAGGGCCTTCAAATGTAATAAATAATCCTTTAGTCATGACAAAATTATATCATCTAGTCCTCGTAATAGCCCCCTTCAATTCCATAGTATTCCTCGAAGGTATTCCATTCATCTTCTTCCATTAAAGCCATAGCTTCTTCTTTTCCAATATAGCGGAAGTGCCAAGGCTCATAATTATAACCTGTAATATCTTCTTTACCTTTAGGGAAGCGCATTATAAAACCATATTCATGAGCGTGTTCATGTAACCAAGCTCCTTCATTAGTCAATTCGAAATCTTGAGTTAAATCATATCTTGTATCAACTCCACCTAAATCCATTGCCAAGCCAGTTTGATGGTCTGAATAGCCCGGTCTAGCCGAAAAAGTATCTGTCATTTCCTGACCATAATTACTTACATAACTATTATATAAAGCTACTTGATAATCATATGATCTATAACCAGATATTAATGATATTCTAATGCCTTCTTTAAGCGCATCATTATATAATTCCTCTAATTGACTAGCAGCTTCTTGACGTAAATAACACTGTGAACATCTTAATTCTATTTGCGGTAAAGCTAAATCAGTTGGTTCATAATCTTCTGGTAATTTATGTTTTTTATTAGCAGCTAATAAATAACTATCTAAATCATAAAATCTTTCATCCTCTTCGGGATTATAAGTTGACGTAGGCGTTTGAATACTCGCTTCATTTATACTATTTGGATATACTTCCTCTTCTTTATCAATACCAGCTTTAGAATTATGAAGATAAAAACCAATACCACATAGTATTGTTAGTAAATATATCAAAGGTCTTTTAGATATCTTTTTTTTGCGCTTATTTCGTGCCATAACTATAGAATTGTATCATTAATCTATCTTTGTGAATCTTTTTATTTTCTTATTATCTATCTCAATTTCTTCTTCAAACATAATTAAAGGCCTAATCCATATATGCTTATCATCTTTATATATAACCATATCTTCTAGGGTCTCACTATGTTTACCAACCCCAATAATCTCATAAATATTACCTTTATAATGTCTATATTTTTCTTTTTCTTTAACCATATTAATCTCTTTTCTATATTCATTATAAAACTTAAAAAGCAGTTACTTTATAAATAACTGCTTAAATTCTCTTTATTCTTTTATTTCATTATCTTCTTTTTTCTTAAATAATATTTTTCTTTCCTTCTTTTCTCTTTTAGGAAGATGAATATTTAATTTTTTAAAGATAAAGATTAATAAAGCTAAGATTAATAAATATGGTAGTGCATGTACTAAGAAGATGATGATATCACCCATAGTTTCCACAAAGCTATACCAACTATCTTTAATAGCTTCCACAAATCTTGTGCCATAAGATGTTCTAGTTTCAGAATATTTTCTGACTTCATCTATATGCATGTTGATTGTTGAATATTTAATATCAGTATTCATTGTCGCTTGATATGATTTTGAGATATTTAATTCACTTTGAACCTCAGTAAGTCTAGTTTCAACCGCAATCATATCTTCGATTGTTTCAGCTTTTTCCATCATCTCTAAAAGGCGTTTTTGTTGGGATTCAAGAGCCTCAATATGCGCTGAATTATCATTATATTGTTTAGTTATATTAATGACTTCAGTATCTTTTGAAGTGATTTGACCTTTTCCTTCCATCGCTTCTAAGAAAGCATCGAATGACTTAGTTGGTATACGCAATCTTAATTCTGAATGCATGATTGTATTACTATCATCGTCATACCATCTGGCTCCACTAGTATATTCGCTTTCATATTCAATGATACCTTCATATTTTTTAACTAAATCTTTAACTGCTACTAAAGCTTCTTTATATTCTAAAGTCTCTAGATATATTCTTCCTTTATATACTAATTTATCGGAAGTAGCTGCTGGATCAATTGAATTATCGATACTATTTGCTTCATCATATTCGCTTTTCTCTTCTTCATATTCATATGAATTACCTATATAACCACTATCCTCGCTAGCTTCACTAGGAGCATAAGCACTTTCTTTATTATTGCCGCATCCACTAATTATTAATAATAAAGCGAATAATAAGACTATTAATTTCTTCATTTATCTAACCCTCACTATTCATTTTTATCGATATAAATATCAAAGCCATAATCTGAATATATATTCATATCTTTTATATCTTTTCCTAATACTTCCATTAAGATATATTCCTCTGTTACTTCTTTTATTACATAACCTTGTTTACTAAAATCTTCTGCCAACATTTCATATTCATCTTTAGTTAATAGATGTCCATTTGTTTCACCTCTTATTTCCACGATGATTATTTGACCCAAATTATTATTAGCTTCTTCTAATAAATCATCCGCATAAGAAACTATCGCATAGCTAGCATCATAGCTTTCTTCTGCTTTCGCATTTTCATATTCTTCTTCGATATAAGCGTCCTCATTCATATAAGAAGGAGAAGACATATTATTTGTAGAAAACAAATATTTAGACATTAATGGTAAAGCTATAGCTAGGCATAACGCGAAGGAAGTAAGAATAAGCCAATTCTTTCTAGATAAGATATATCCCTTCTTTTCAACCATTTCACTGCCCATCAAGAAGGATTCATCAATATCATTCATCGCTTCAATAATAGCTTCTGAAAGTTTCATAGATAGCCCTCCTCTATTAATTTTTCTTTGAGTGTATTCTTTACTCTATTCAAGATAACGCTGACATTGTTTTCACTAAGGCTATATCTTAGCGCAATCTTTTTAATGCTTTCCATATAGAAATATCTACGCACAAATATATTTCTTTCCCTCTCTGGTAGTTTTTTCAAAAAGATATTAAGAAACTTAACCAATTCGCTTTTCGCAAATTCTTTTTGGGGATCATTAGAAGACGCTAAAACATTTTCAAGTTCCTCATATACAATTTCTGTTTCTAAGCCACCACGTTTATCCGCAGTTAATTTCCTAAACATATTTAAGGCAATACCTCTAGTTATCTTAGCTAAGTAATATTGCAGCTTATTAGGGCGATTAGGTGGAATTAAATTCCATGTTGTTCGCCAAGTATCTGATACACACTCTTCAGAATCTTCTCTATTGAAAAGGATATTATAGGCAACACTAAAACAATAATTACCATACTTATTTGCGGTTTCTTGAATTGCTAGCTCATTCCTGTCGAAATACAAATCAATAATCTTTTTGTCTTCCATGCCTTTCCCCTTCACTAATATAAGTGTCTATTTATATAGATATCTTACATATTATTTTATATTTTTTAAAACCCCACAAAAATTGTGGGGTTTAAAGTCTATTATTTAGTATATTTATCAAACCAAGCTGTTATCTCTTCTAATCTTTTTATGCGATGTAATGGTTTACCGCTTCTACTTAATTCATGATTTTCCCCATGGAATATCACTAATCTTGTTTCTACATTTTGAATAGCTAATGCTTGCATCATCTGCATTCCTTCTGGTAAAGGACATCTATAATCTTCATCACTATGGATGAATAATGTAGGCGTC
>CACZTC010000037.1 GCA_902784015.1 uncultured Erysipelotrichaceae bacterium
ATTCTCACAAATCTATTTTGATATATATCATGAGCTACATTTAAATGTGTTGAAGGCCCTGTATATATAGCAGCTACATATAAACCTTTCTTCTCTAATTCTCTTACTGCTTCAATCGTATCTTTAATAGCTGCTATAGAATCATATTCTCTATTCCATATGCTACCCTTTTCTGGTGGCATAATAGTTGAATCAATTGGATTAGCATCTGTTAATACAATCATGATTCTTTTTGAATATTCTTCCCCTTCTTTTACTAATTTAGAAATAGCTCTTAATGCTAAACCATCTCTATTCCATCCTGAGGCAAAATATCTAAATATTTTTGTACAATCTTTATCGCTATAAGTCTTTAATAATTGTATTGCTGTATAGCCTCTTAATGATCTAAAAGCACTAACTTGTACTGGTATATTACAAGCGATGAAGCTTTTAGAGATTGTATAAGCTTGAGCAGCTATTATCTCTTGAGAGCGCATCCTGCTACTTGAAGCATCTAAGACTAAGTCAACTATCAAATCATTTTTGATTTGCCCACTATCTTTCAAAAAGACATTTGTATCATTAACTGTTGAAAGACGATAAGCTTTATCTGCCATCAATTTACCGTTTTTACTTTTTTCAGGCAAGGGATTTGCATACATAGATATGATTGTATCTATATGTGATGTTAGATTTTTTATATTTGATGCAATCAATAGACTTCTTTCATTTACATAATTATTATTTTTAGCTTCTTGTTTACTAGCTTGTTCTAAAACTATTTTAGCTTCTTTATATTTAGCTTCAATGCTATCTTTATCACCTTTGGTATACCATAAAGAAGCATATTGATGCTCATTTATACATAATTCATGTTCTATCATTTTTAATTCTGACTCTGAAAATAAGCTCTTTCCTAAACAAGCTCTAATATAATCTTCATCTTTATCAGTTTTTATATTCTTAAATCCCCCACTTAATTTACTATTCTTTTGATTATTATAATAATCATCGCCGCCATAATTATGTCTAACTACTAAAGAATCTTGATATTGGTGTTCTTTACGTAATAAATTCTTTAATAAAGAATTAGAAGCTATATGCATATTATCGGGATTATTATGTAATCTAAAATCTCTAAAATGAAAATATTTAATAATAATATCTTTCAAATAATCTATTAATTCTTCAGTATTATAATCTTCATTTATAAATAATGATTTAGCTAAAGTTTTTTCTTTATTAGAATAACCAATATGCTTTTTCTTTAATACTTCTTCCCAATGATATCTTTGTTGAATAAGATATGAAGTATTTAGCATTATTTCTTGTAAAGAATAATTACCACTATCTTGCATATGTTCTAAAGCATATTTATTACGTAATGAAGCTAATATTGGTCGATAACTAATTTCCTTCTTAAAACAATAATCTTCAAGAGCTAACCATATAATATTATCAATATTATCTTTTTGGCTTGAATGAATATAAGAATTAAAAAAAGTATTGATTTCATCAAAATCAAGCCACTTAATAACTAAACCAATAATAATATTGAAATATGAATCAGCTTCTCCTTTTAAATCAAAGGCCATAAATGGTGGCAATATTTCATAATTACCTGAAGCATTCCATATCATATTAAGTGCTCTTTTTTCTTGAGCATCAAAACTTCTTCTAATCGCCATATTTATTCAAATACATGAGACGCCAATAAATCATGAGGAATACGAGCGTCTATTACATCTTGTATTAATTCCCTTTCATAAGCATCAAAAGATTTATTTACTATACACATTGATAAAGCATCTTGTGATTTAAGACCTCTTTCAATCAGTCTTATGGCATCTAATAAGCCTCTTAAATCTACAGCTCTATCACTTATATCAGCATGCTCTGCCTTCTTATGCAATTCATAGAATAATTCAATAAATTGATCTCTAATCTCTTCTTTCATATTTGGGAAAGAATGATTGATTAATTTAACCATGCTTTCATTTGAGATTATTGGCATATCAATAATCGCAAAGCGTGAAGCTAAAGCAGCATTTAATTCTCTAGTACCAGCATAACCATAATTCATTGTTCCAATAAAGCGTGTACTATCATTTAAATTAATTCTTTCATAACCTGCTACATCTAATACTCTTCTAAAATCTAATACTGAATGTAATACAGCTAAGGCTTCATTTCTAGCCATATTTATTTCATCTAAAATACCAAAGCCACCATATTTAGCACATAAATAAATAGGACCTTCTCTAAATACTACTTTATTACCATCATAAGTATCTGTACCAATTAGATAAGAAGCATCAACATTAATATGGAATGATACATCCCATATCGGCCGATTAAATACTAGAGCTAAATTTTCCGATAAGACATTTTTACCAGTTGCTTTAGGTCCTGATAATAAAACATTTTCACCTACTAATAAAGCAGCTATAGCCTTTTCCCAAACATCTTTACCATAATAAAGATACTTAGCATCTGGGATTCTATCTTGAAATCCTTCTTCAACTTGATGCTTAGCTCTAAATTCTTTAATCCCATTTATTAATTCTTCATTAATACCTTCATTCTTAAGAAATTCTAATATATCACTCATATATAAACCTATTTATAATCACATAATAAGAAGATTGGTTTTATCTCAACTACTTCATCATATTCTTTCTGAGATACTTCAACATCTTTATTTAAAGCTTTCAAATCTTCTTTCATTACACTAAAAGCCTCATCTATAGTATTAGCTTTACCCATTTTAATTGCCCTTATCATTCTTTCTAGAGTCACAGGATGAGCATATCTAGCAGGAATAGGAAAATCATCATCAATATAATCTTCTAATTGTTTAACCGCATCATCCCATTCTCTTTGGACATAAGCTTTATTATTTCTACCTGTTGGTAATACATTACTAGCCATAATTAATAACATAAATGCGATACCAAATAATAAGAAATAAACAGCTAATCTAGAGCCTATCATTAATTGATATAGACCAAATAAAGCAGATAATATTGCTGCAACAAAAATAAGAATAGCTAATATCTTATATGAAGGATTACCAAAATCAACTGCTCGTTTATGCTTAGCAGCAGCACTTAATCTATAAGAAAGAGCTATATTACCTTCTAATTGTTTTTTAGCATGATCTAAAGTCTTAATTGATTCTTTCGCAACAGGCGTTAAATTCTTAATATATTTAGATTGTTCTTTTAATTCTTCAATTCTTAATTTTTCTTCGACTTCTTTACTATGTAATTTTATTTGTGGTTGACGCATATGTAATCTTTGTAAGAAAGTGTCAACTTCATCTTCAAATTTGAAGTTGCATTGTTTTTCAGCACCATTATTATATTGAATAACTAAATAAGGTATTGAACTAAACATACCTTTACCAGTATAACCACCTTTACTCATCGCTACTCTTTTAAAAGCTCTTTGAATATCAATATATGGAATATAGAATCTACGATCAATATAAAAACTATTTAGATACATCGCTTTCTTACCAAGACCACATGGACCTACTCTTAAACATTTCTTTTTATCTTCAACTAAATCATCATGATCTAATGTATGATTTCCTAAAGCTCTAGGTATAAATATCATAAAACCTCCTAAATATTAAGGCGGAAGACTATCCCCCACCATATCTTCCGCCTTTATATTTTACCAAATTTTTACTAAATGTATTTATTAAGCTTCAACTTTGCTAGCAGCACGTTTGAATAATACAAACATTAAGATAGCGAAGATGATACCAACTGGATAAGCGAATACAATTGATTGAGCTGGACTTAATTTAGTGATTAAGCCTAAGCATTCTCCAGCCATGCAGAAGTATGTAGAACATACAGCACTCATGAATACTGCTGGAACAACAGCAACCCAGTAATTCTTCTTTTCTTTTAATAGATACATAGCAGCAGCCCATAATACGATACAAGCTAATGCTTGGTTAGTGAATGAGAAATATCTCCAGATTACACCATAGTCGATTAAACCAAATGCATTACCGAAACCTAAAACAGCACCGAAA
>CACZTC010000038.1 GCA_902784015.1 uncultured Erysipelotrichaceae bacterium
CCCCATCCATCTAGCATAACGAACAACAATAGGATCATCTAATCCCATTTCTTCTCTTAATTCTTTATACATCTTATTGTATTCTTCAGGTTTTAGAGTTTTCTTTTGTGCTTCTAATTGGTTACGAGCAGGGTCACTTGGAATAAGATTATATAAGGCATACATCAAAAATGATATTGTAAAAAATACAACAATCATATATAGAATTCTCTTTAATATATATTTAAACAAAGCCATTTCCTCCTATTACTTTTTTATCCAAGAAACACTTTTATGAATAAAGAAGCTCGTTATCCTTTATTCATAAAAGACGCAAACTAGCAGAGTGCATTTAAGCACCCTGCTAGAGCGTTAGTTCCTTTTTATTATATTAATTAACTAATTCTTAATTAGTCGTTTACAGTACCATATACAACTGCTTGATCGAAATCGAATAAGCTATTACATTCGATACCTTCAATCTTACTAGCCATTGCATCATAGTATACATTTGAATATAGAGGAACTTCTGGTAGATAATCATTCCACTCTTTAATGAAATCAACCCATGTTCTTAAATAAGCTTCATCATCACCAGCTTCAACACCATAAACCATATCCATAGATAATCTATTTAATTCTTCATCATCTGTGAAGTTTGAGTTATAGCCTTGTTCATAATATTCTGGATTACTTTGAGCTGTTACCCAACCATAAGATTGGTCATAAGCAGCTGTGAAGTTTGTAGCTAAGTTATACATGCCATATGTCTTAACACCATATTGATCACCAACAGATGCATCTCTATACATGTAGTTTAATAAGTCATCGAATGTCATAACGTTTTGAACGATTTCAACACCTGCTTCTTTTGTTTGATCACCATTAGCTAACATAACAGCTAATAATTCAGAAACAGAGTTACCTTCAGAAGATGCCCATTCGATATGTAGAGGCATTAAGATTCTACCATCAGCTAATGTTACATTATGTGCATAGTCACCAGCTTCTTCTTCAGTTACTTCTTTATAACGAACTTCGCCAGAACCATCAACATAATCACTTCCGTCTTTATTTAATACCCAACCACCAGCTTTTAATTCTTCAACTGCGCTATCAACACTGTAGCTATATTTATTTAAGCTAGAAGCTAATTCTTCTTTAGCATCCTTATACATCCACATAGCTAAGCCATAAGGGCCATCAACTACAGAACCGAAACCTTGGCAGAATTGGTTAGCAAATTCATTTCTATCTAATAGATAAGCGATTGCATGACGTACTTCTTTAAATTGTGTAGGACCAAAGTCGCATTGGAACATCAATTTACCATAACCATTACGTTCATAGTTAACTGTATGAACAATACCTTGATCTTCTAAGTCTAGAGCAGCATTTACTTGGTCACCATCAGTTAATGTTGATAAGAAGTCAATACCACCTGTCTTTAATTGATCCATCATTGTTTCTTGGTTAGCTTTTACAACAATAATTTGATTGATTGTTGGCTTAACACCTTCAAAGTTACCAGCATAATTAGGATTTAATACTAATTTAGCAGATAATGAAGCTAAGTCTAAATCTACTAATTGGTATGGACCAGCAGAGATTCTATCAGCATAGATATAACGAGCTGCATCAACTTCGCTAGCTACTAATTCGCCACCATCTAGATAAGCACCTTCACCATCATCTTTAACTTCTAAAGCAGCACTTGAGTACATCTTTAGAGCTAATGGAGATAATGAAGCATATGTGCTATCAAAATAATAAGGAATATAATCATCTGTAATTTGAATTGAATATGTATAATCATCAACTAGTCTTACACCAGATAACACTTTTGCTTCACCTGCTTGATATTCAGCAGCACCAACAACTGTATCTGAAGTAACTTTACCACCAGCTTCTAATACTGCTGGAGAATAAGCTACAAGCGCATAAGCAACATAGTCTTTAGCTGTAATTTCATCGCCATTGTTATATTTCAAACCTTCTTTGATTTTTACAGTAAATGTCTTTGTGCCATCTTCGTTAACTTCACTTGTGATGCTATCTACAACACTAGCATTTTCAACGAATTCACCACCTTGGTTAGAAACGATTACTGAGTAGTCATTGATTAAGTCTCTAATCATCTTATCGCTAGCATTGTTTGTCCACCATGCATTACCTAAGTCACCACCGATTTCAGTAGTACTACCATAGATAACTTGGCTCTTAGCGTTGTAGTCAATGTCAGGTTCAGCAACTGTTTCTTCTTCCTCAACTTCTTCCTCGACTTCTTCTTCTACAACTTCCTCTTCTTCCTCTACTTCTGGTTCAGCAGGAGCACTGCTACAAGCTGTAAGAGAAAGAGCGAAAGCAAGCATCAAAATACTTAGTAGTTTTTTCATTTTTCTTTCCACCTCTCTAACTCGCTTAACATTAGTATAAATACGCGAATTTCTATTATTTTATCATTCTTGAAAGTCATTTACAAGAAAATGAGAGCCTTTTATAAGCTCTCATGAAAATAATATTCATTACCTTTGAAAAATATTTCAGTCTATTCTATACCGCTCAAATCATAATTCTGAAGATATGTATTTGCCTTTGTGCAAACTTTCTCTAAAGTAGTTTTATCAAAAGGACTATCTAGGTTAGCGTTCTTCAATAATTCAGTGAAGGTTTTAGTTCCACCTTGAGTTGTATAAGCCATATATTTATCCCATGCTTTTTTCTGATCATCCTGTATCATAGCCCAGAAAGCTAAGGCTACAGTTTGAGCAAGACAATAATCTATATAATAGAAAGGAGCTTCATATATATGGCTTTGTCTTTGCCAAGCTTCTCCTTCACTATAGAAAGGAATATCGCCATCTAGTTTCATCCATGGTTGATATATTCCTAATAATTCTTTCCAAGTATCATGTCTTTCTCTAGGTGTCATATCTGGCTTTTCATATACTAAATGTTGAAAATGATCAACCATTGTACCATAAGGGATAAATGTTAAAGCGGACGCAAGATGTGAATATTTATATTTTCTAGTTTCATCTCCAAAGAAGTCTTCTGCCCAACTTTCCGCAAAGAATTCCATAGACATTGAATGTACTTCACAACCTTCCATAGTCGGCCATATATATTCCATTGGAACTTTATCTCTATTTACATATGCCGCAAAAGCATGACCAGCTTCATGCGTTACTACTTCCACATCACCTTGCGTGCCATTAAAGTTAGCAAAGATAAAAGGAACACCATAATCAAAGATACCTGTACAATATCCTCCTCCTGCCTTACCTTCAGTAGATAATACATCCATGAGTTCACCATCTAACATAGTATTAAAGAATTCACTAGTCTCAGGTGATAATTCATCATAAAATTTCTTACCTGCTTTAATAATATCTTCAGCACTACCCTTAGGTTTAGCATTACCGCTTCTAAAATCTAAAGCATTATCAGCATAGCTCATTGGATATGTTTTTCCTAATCTTTTAGCTTGTTCTTTATAAACTTCGCTAGCTACAGGCACTAAATAATTTCTTACTGCTTCTCTAAATTTATTGACATCATTAGCGTCATAACAATTTCTGCCCATGCGATAATAGCCTAGTTCTATATAATTCTTATACCCTAACTTTTTAGCTATACCATCTCTAACTTTAACTAATTCATCATATATTCTATCTAATTCATCTTGTTTACTCTTATACCATGAACCAACAGCCTTCCAAGCATTAAGTCTTCTTTCATCATCAAAATCTGTTTGGAATGGTTGCATTTGTGAAAGCGTATAAGTCTTGCCTTCAAATTCAACCTTAGCGCTGGCAAGTAGTTTAACATAATCAGATGTTAATTTATTTTCTATTTGTAGATCTTCTACGATTTCATCATTAAAAGTTTTTAATGCGATTTCCGCATTAACAAACATAAGATCACCATATTCTTTAATAAAATCATCTCTAAATTTTGATTTTAATAATGCATCAGTAAATGCCATATAGCTTTGTTCTAAAAGTGGCATTGTTTCATCCCAGAAATTAGATTCTTTATCATAATATTCATCACGTGTATCTATATCATGGCGAATATTAGCTAATGACTCGAGTGTCCCAATATGCTTTTTCAATGTATTAGCATTAAGAAATGCTTCTCTAGCTTCTTCATAATTATTAGCTTCCTTAAGCATATTAGTTGCTTCATCTGCTTCCTTTTTTAAAGCCTCAACATCAGGTCTTTCATATTTCATTTCCTTGAATTTAATCATCGTATCACCTTTTCTTTCTAATAAAATATCCCCCTGTTTTATATAAGTAGTGCTATACTTTTAAAGCATATGCAGGCGTACCCAAGTGGTTTAAGGGGCCGGTTTCGAAAACCGTTAGGCGTGCAAGCGTGCGGG
>CACZTC010000039.1 GCA_902784015.1 uncultured Erysipelotrichaceae bacterium
TATATAATCATAATTTCTAAAAGAATTTTATCATGTATTTATAAACTATTGTTTATACTGTCAATCAAATAATTAACTAAACCTTTATCATAGCTATTTATATTATTTCCTTCATACCTCTACTCATTAAAAGTTCTATCATATTTACTGTATAACCCAGTCTACATATACTTCTTCTTCTAGAGTTATTGTTTTTAAATCAATTTCATCTATTAATCCATATGAATCACATTCTAGTAAGAGATCTTTCACATTATATGTTTTGCTATCATCACTATAATAAGAATCGTTATAATCTTTCGTAGTTATTTTTTCTATTTCTACTACTTTTTGATTTGTTGAAGATGCTAGAATCTCTGCTCTATTCTTTGAATCTAAAACAGCTTCTGCAAGTAATTCTTTTTTTACTTCATCCATTTTTGAAGAATAATAATTAAACTTAACTGAAACAGCTAATTCATTATCTTCAATAACTTTATATATAAACGATCTAATGCTCCCATCATATGGAATATCTACATATAAAGATCTTTTACTAGTGACTCTTGGCGATTTATCATAATAATCTGTAGGCTCTATCTCTTCATCTTTAAGCATAAAATCTATTTTTGAATATGGACTATCTTTCCATTTCTGTAAGAAAATTTCACATTCATCAGTAAGTTTACTTATAGAACTAGATGTATCTTTAGTTCTAGATGTGAAAGTTATTGTAATTTCCATTTGATCTTGTTCAACTTCTCTTTTAGCTTTACCCACTACTTTAATTAATCCCATAATATCCTCCTCTTTTATTCATAGAATTAAAAAATATATATTCTTATGAATATATATTAACTAATTGATGGTGCAAAAAATATGCCAGTATTTTTTTTATATATTTTACTGCATTCACAGCATCTGCTATTTTCATTTATTACTACTTTCTTTGCTTTATTAGATTTATTAAAGAATAATCCCATATATATTCTCCTTCTCTATATTCTTATTCTAACAATCTAACTATGCAAAAAAAGTACCTATTTAAAAACACTCTTAGTTATTCCCTATTACCACAATATTATCATTAAATTTCATATCCAATTGTTTTTCAATCGGAGGATTAAATATTATCTCTTTATCGTCACTTTTCTTATAACCAATAAAAATATATCCCTGTGCTAAACATATTTGTCTAATTTCAGTAATACTTTTAATTCCTTCACAATTTAAAGTTTTAGCACTCTTTAAATAAACTTCATTACCTTCATTAGATAGTATTTCTGTAAAGACAGGATATAATTCTGGACTTTCAGCTAATTGGGATAGAAATAAAGAAGCCATACTAGATGCTACTACATAATCAGTAGAATCATCATCTAATGAAACTAGTCTTTGGTTAGCTTCACTATTCATCTCTGCAGTTATGTTATAGTTACAATTAAACCTAGTTCTTATATCTCTTAGCTTTAACAACATCATCATATTATTTAAATCATCCTGTTCAGCATTTATATCATGCTTACTTAATATAACAATATGATTAAAGTCTTTAACTGTTTCAATAAATGTTTCTTCATCTTCTAGATCTATTTCACATTTAACAATATTAATCCTATCTACTATTTTATTTAATTTCTCTAATGATACTTCATCCATAGAGTCATCTAATAAAACTATTTCATTTATATCTTCTGGTAATTCTCTTAATAAAGTCTTTAATACTTTATTAGAATTGATTATTAATGTTCTATTTGCTTCAGTATTATTTTCTATCTTTTTTTCTAAAGAAGAATAATTATAAACTTTATTATTAAAGTTCATCTTAAATGAATCTTTATCTTCAGCAAAAACCAAAATAGTATCATCTTTACTAATAACTGTATTACTTGATGGATTAACAATCATCAAATCATTTCTCCCAATCCCAATAGGTATTGCCCCTTCAAGCTTTGCCATAACTTCTTTAAAGGTCATACCTTCAATACCATCAATTGCAACATTATAGAATTCATTGCCCTCAAAATTGAAAATCTCTTTAAATACCTCAGAAATGCCAGGTTGTGTACATGAGTGAGCTATCATTTTTGCGATTATATTTTTAGTTTGAAGTGTAGTAACATTATGCTTTTCTGCAATTGTTGGTGGGAATCTATAATCATCACTAGACATAATAGCTGCAACTTTAACTTTGTCATTATCTGTACTACTAATTAGCTTCGAAACAGCTAAAAGTATCTTAGTTGTTTTAAAATCGCTAGTTGGTGAAATGATAATCGATTTAGCATCCATAAGAGCTAATTTTTCAAGAGAATTAGGATCAAATATATCTACAGTCCTACATATAATATGGACATTATTAGGGACATCTAAGTTTTCTTTAATTAGATCTTCCATTTCATCTTTATCCATTTCACTAGCTAAAACAATACAACTCGTTTTACTTGAAGCTGCCAATATCAATTGATTCAATAACTCATATTCACCACGTTTAAAACCAAGAATAACTGTATGATCTTCTTCTAAAACTGAAGAATTACCTTTTCTAAGACTTAATACCTTTTCTTCAATAGAACTTGTAATAATACCAATGAATACACTAGTTAAGAAAATACCGATGATGCCTGCTATCGCTAAAACAACTGTACTTGGTAGGATTTTATACTCAGATGGATTACTAGAAACTTCTGTGGCTTCGGGAAACCAAGCATTTATAAGATGATGGAGGACATCCCAAGCTGATTCTATTGAATGATCACCTTCAATTAGAAAATATATTGCAACCAAAACAATAGCCACAACAACACTCACTACAATAAATATCTAAGTAGCGCAAAACTACCCTTGGCCATTCTATTATCAAACCAATAGTTAAACCTCTCTATAAAGAATTCTTTTTCATAATTATATTTCCTTTTATTCTTCTATAAGCCTCTTATAAGCTTCTTTATACTTCTCTATTCTTTCTAGATCTCTTTTAGTTATATTATCTATTCTCCCTAAGTCCATATTATGTTTTAGATCATATAATTTAACCCTAACCGCTATCGGATTAGTTTTAATCTTATCTATATATTCAATATAAGGTATATCTTCATCATGAGTTAATAATGTTACAGCATTTATTACTTCATCATTAAAACCTTCATCTTTCAAGTCTTTTAGTGTTAGGTTAGTATCTTCTATGACATCATGTAATAAAGCTACTGTTGTACTTATCTCATCTTCCATACTATCTGCAACAATAATAGGATGAAGAAAATATGGTAAACCTGCTTTATCTTTCTGATCACTATGGGCTTTAATAATAAGCTTCATAGCTTTTTTAGTCATATCAGTATAAATCATATTTATTAATTACTCTCCCCGCTTTTCGCAAATAAATCTATAGCCCAACTTTCATCTATACAATATTTTGTATTATCTATATCTTTGAATTTATTATTATATATTTCTTCAAAGCTTTTATATTCATCTTCTAATACATTTGTAGTATCAACTATCTTACCTTCACTTAATAAGAGAAATTTACATTCATCTTGTAAAGAGAATAACATCTTTTCTACAGCATAATCTTCACTTATATCTGTTATATTATTTAGTTTTATTAATTCTATTACTCTATCATCTAAGCCTGCTTCAAAGATATATATCTTTTCATAGAAATCATCTAAGTTTGTAACAATACGATATTTATAATCTTCATTTAAAGCTTTGACTTCTTTGAATTGATTATTAAAGTTGGCAGTAAATTCTTCTAGAAAATTGATATAGTCTTGTATTTGGTATGGCGGACATAATTGGATCATTAACTTCTTTTCCATATCATGATATAAACAAGGATATAGAATTGAAGCTTCTTCTTGGCAATCTACACATTTAAATCTAAATATACTTCCATCAAGTAATTTCTCTTTTAATTCTGGATGTAAAGTAACATTGATTGAAGAATATGCTTCAAAGCTTTGTTTTTTACCACATTTAGGACATATTGTCTGTAATAAGTCTAATTTGCTCATAATAATGGTCCTCCTTTAATCCCCAAATAAATCATCTTCATCTGCTAAATTATTATCTACTTCCCATGCTCCGTATTTAACACAATAATATTTACCATCTATATAATATGCTTTATCACCTTTTTTTATTTTTTTACCACAAGTATTACATCTTTTATTATCATCTAATTTTATTTCTTCTTCATCTTTAAAACTAAAGAATAGTCCCATATTTAGTCCTTCTTTCTATACTTTAATAATAAAACTTTTTATATACAAAAAATATGCCAATTGAGGGGAATTTTCACTTTTTTCATAAATATATTATTGAGGAGGAAAAACTCAATGAATAATAAAAGTGTATTAAAGAGTTGGAAAGAAGCTACTTTTACTAATTCATTTATCTTTGCAGCGGTCTTATCTGAGAATATGGATATTACTAAAGAACTTATTAGTTTATTTAATCCTGAGCTTCATATAAAAGAAATATCACTTATCGAAGATGAAAAACCAATTCAATTCTCCACATTAAATAAATATATTAGATTAGATATATTAGCTACATTAGATGATGGTACTTTAGTGAATGTAGAAATGCAGATGAATAAAACAGGTAATATATCAAAAAGATTAAGATATTATTCAAGTCTAATGGATTTGAACGCTCTTAAACAAGGTGAAGATTATGATATATTACCTAATAAAATAATAATGATGGTCTGTAATTTTGACTTATTTAAACTAAATAAACCTATATATGAATTCAAAATGAGAACTGATGATACACCTTCTATAGAATTAATGGATGGTTCAAAAATACTTATATTAAATACAAAAGGAAATTTTTCCAATATGGATAATAATCAAAAAGCCTTCTTAAATTATGTATCAAATGGCTCTTCTTCAATAGAGCTCACAGACAAAATAGATAAAGCAGTTTATAATATTAAGAGTAGTACCTTATGGAGGGATAGATATATGCGTTTAGAAATAGAATTAAACGAAAAACTAAAAGAAGGTATGGAATTGGGCTTTAAAAGTGGCAAAGAAGAAGGTTTTAAAAGTGGTAAAGAGATAGGTTTTAATAATGGTAAAGAAATACAACAAAAACAAGATATATTAAAAACCTATGTCACTTTAAAAGAATATATTAAAGATGAAAATGAATTAATAAAAGCTATTGAGAATACATTTGATGTATCAAAAGATAAAATAATAAAAATATTAAATAATCAAAAGGGATAGATATATGCGTTTAGAAATAGAATTAAACGAAAAACTAAAAGAAGGTATGGAATTGGGATTTAAAAGTGGCAAAGAAATACAACAAAAACAAGATATATTAAAAACCTATATCACTATAAAAAGAATATATCAAAGATGAAGATGAGCTAATAAAAGCTATTGAGAATACATTTGGTGTATCAAAAGATAAAATAATAAAAATATTAAATAATCAAGTATAAATCTTAATAAAAGTCACATTCATTTGTGACTTTTTTTATAATTATTTAAATAATACTTTAATATAGTCTTTCATATAATTAGGTAAATCAGATGGTCTTCTTCCGGAAATGATATTTCCATCAACAACTGAAGATTCATCTACCCATGTAGCTCCAGCATGTCTTAAGTCATCTTTAATTCCTGGAGTGGAAGTTACTGTTTTACCTTCTAATATTTCTGCAGTGGCTAAAACCCAACCGGCATGGCAGATTTGCCCTATTGGTTTATTATCTTTATGCATATTTTGAACTATATTAATTACTTCTGGAAATCTTCTTAATTTATCTGGAGCCCATCCACCTGGCACCAATAAACCATCATAGTCTTTATCATTAACTTCATAAAATGTTTTTTCAACTACACAAGGTACTCCATATTTACCATGATATGTACCTGGCTTTTCAGCCACAAAATCAACTTCACATCCTTCTTCCTGTAAACGTAAAGCTGGATACCATAATTCTAAATCTTCAAAGTCACCACTTACTAAAGCTAAAATCTTTTTTGTCATAAATTCTCCTTAACCTAAATATTTATAGAACTTAGAATAAACTACTTTAGAATATGTAAATGTCATAAATTCATTTACATCTACCTTAGTATTGAATTGATCATATATCTTAGTATCTGGAAGTTTCTTCATAATACTAGTCCAGAATTCTTTATCAAATTGGAAGGTAAAGCTAGTTGTTTTAATTAAGCCATGATCTTTTGTAGCCCCACAATATGGGCATACATCATTTTGGCTAGTATCTGAAGAATGTATTTTAGCTTGACCTAATGTAGACATTGAAATATTACAATTATTACACCAATAACCCGCATTAATTCTATTACCAACATGTAATTTAATTGATTCTCCAAAAATTTTATCAGAGATAAACTTAAAATCTTTAGGTTTTAAATCATCAGGATTCTTTCTAGATAAAAATTCTAATTGTTTAAGATCTTCTTCACTATAGCCCTTCCATATCGGCTTTAACATTTCATTCTTAAAGACATAGACAAAGGGATTTTCCCATCTATTATCAATAACAGAAAAATCAAAATTCTTCGCAAATCTACATAAATACTTAGAGAATTCCTCTGACCAAATTTCCTGGTCCTTTTTTAAAGTTTTCGCATAAAAATAAGCTTCCACAATAATCACCTTCTTCTATTTTAATTATACAAGAAATATA
>CACZTC010000040.1 GCA_902784015.1 uncultured Erysipelotrichaceae bacterium
GAATAACCTTCGCCACGTGCGATTTCTGCGCCACCAAGACGACCTTTAGCTAAAGTTTTAATACCTTTAGCGCCAGCTCTCATAGTTGATTGAATAGCTTTCTTTTGAACAATACGGAATGATTTACGTTGTTCAAGATCATCACATATTCTTCTAGCGACTAGTCTTGCATCTAGATCTGGATTACCAACTTGGATAACATCAATCTTGACACTAACTGGTGTATCACTTTGGACAACATCAGAGCTTGCTTTAACACGCTTTTCAACTATCTTTGTAACTTTATTACGGATAGCTTTAATCTTTTCTTCGCCAGTTGCATTACCTTCGCCATCTTTTGGCTTACCAACTAAAGCACCAGGTCTAGCACAACGGACGATGATTTTAACATCTTTTTTACCAGCTCTTTCAATTTCAATTTTTGAAATATTAGCGCTGTGTCCTTCTTTTTCGATTAGATTTCTAATCTTGATGTCTTCGTTCAGAAGATCACCGTATTCTGCTTTATTTGCGTACCATCTAGATTCCCAATCACGGATAACACCGACACGCATACCTATTGGACTAACTTTTTGTCCCATACTATTGATCTTCCTCCCTTTCTACCTTTCATCTGATACCACGACTGTTATGTGGCTTGTTCTCTTTAAGATTTGTGAAGCACTACCTTTAGCTCTAGGCATATAGCGCTTGAGGGTAATACCTTCATTTGCGTAACATTCTTTTACATATAAACTGTTTTCATCTAATTGGAAGTTGTTAGTAGCGTTTGCTGCAGCGCTCTTTACAACTTTTAAGATGTCAGTTGCGACATGATTTGGAGTGAATTGAAGAATTGCTTTTGCTTCTTCAACACTCTTTCCTCTAATTAGGTCTAAGACTAAACGAGTCTTACGAGGAGTATGTCTTACGGTTTTTGCTGTTGCTTTTACATCCATATTTCATTCCTCCTATTCTGAACCTTCACTAGCTTCTGGAGCTGGAGCTGGAGCTTCGCTAGCTGCTGGAGCTGCACTAGCACCACCAGTTGGAAGAGCTGCTGATGATACACCACTTGCTGGTCTATCACCTTTGCTATCACCATGACCACCAAATCTTCTAGTTGGTACGAATTCACCTAATTTATGTCCAACCATGTCTTCTGTTACATAAACAGGTACATGTTGTTTACCGTTATATACCGCAAATGTATGTTCCACGAAACTTGGGAAAATAGTTGAGCGGCGTGACCATGTCTTAATTAATTCTTTTTTATTAGCCGCATTTAGAGCTTCAACTTTTTTCAATAAGTGTTCGTCACAGAATGGGCCTTTTTTAATACTTCTTGACATTATTCATCTTCTCCTTTCAATTACTTTCCGTTTCTTCTTCTTACGATATATTTATTTGAATGAGCCTTAGAGTTTCTTGTCTTAACGCCCATTGCCTTTTTACCCCAAGGTGTCATTGGTGATTTACGACCGATTGGCGCTCTACCTTCACCACCACCATGTGGGTGATCTACAGGGTTCATTGCTGAACCTCTAACTGTAGGTCTGATACCTCTATGTCTATTACGTCCTGCTTTACCCCAGTTGATTAATGAATATTCACCGTTACCGACAACACCAACTGTTGCGCGGCAGTTAGAATGTACTCTTCTAACTTCACCTGAAGATAGACGTAATGTAACAAAGTTTCCTTCTGAACCTAGAATCTGAACTGAACAACCAGCAGCTCTTGCCATTTGTCCACCCTTACCAGGTTTTAATTCAACATTATGTACGAATGTACCATCTGGAATATTTCTTAATTCCATTGCGTTACCAACTTTGATATCTACTGCTTCACCAGATACCACTTGATCGCCAACCTTTAATCCTTCTGGAGCTAAGATATATCTCTTTTCACCATCTAGATAATTAATGAGAGCGATATTAGCGTTACGGTTTGGATCATATTCGATACCTGCAACCTTACCTGGTACATCATCTTTATTTCTCTTGAAGTCGATAACTCTATATTTTTGTTTGGCACCACCACCTTGATGTCTTGTGGTAATACGGCCTGTGTTGTTTCTGCCACCTTTTTTATTTAATGGTTGTAGTAATGATTTTTCTGGCGTCTTCTTAGTAATTGCATCATTACCAAGTGTAGTCATATTACGACGACCATTACTGGTTGGCTTATATTTGATAATTGCCATTTTTTTCCTTCCTTTCGCAACTTATCCGGAGATAGCGATTTCCTCCGATAATTAATTCTTATTTTTTACTTTTCACCATTATTGAAGATATCAATTGATTCTCCATCTGGGAATTTTACGATAGCCTTTTTGAAGGCATTTGTTTTACCTAAGTATTTTCCAACTCTTTTTTTCTTAGGATGAACATTAACGATATTAACCTTCTCAGCTTTGATGTTATATATTTCTTTAATTGCTTGAGCTACTGATACTTTATTTGCGTCTTTAGAAACAATGAATGTTAATTTATTGTTTTCACTAGACTCTTTCATAGACTTTTCAGTAACTACTGGGCGAATAATAATATCTCTTGCACTCATTATGCTAATTCCTCCCCAGCCTTTAATGCGGCAGTTTCTGTGAAGACAACTTTATCCGCGTTAACGATGTCATATACATTTAGACTGTTAACTGTTACGACCATTGCGTTTGGAATATTACGCATTGATACATAAGCGTTATCGAAGTCTTCAGATACATCAGCTACGAATAATGTTTTTCTATCAAAGCCAAATGCTTCTAATAATTTAACTGCTGTTTTTGTTTTTATTTCATCGAAGTTTAAGTTTTCGATTAGTGTTAAGTTATTTTCTTGATTCTTTTCACTTAATGCTGAACGTAAAGCTAATCTTCTTACTTTACGATTTGTTTTTAAGTTATATTTTCTTGGTTGAGGACCAAATGCGATTGCTCCGCCTCTCCACTGTGTAGCTCTTGTAGAACCTTGACGTGCTCTACCTGTACCTTTTTGGCGATAAGGTTTCTTACCTGTTCCGCTCACAAATGATCTTGTAAGAGTTGCGTGTGTACCTTGTCTTAAGCCAGCTTGATAAGCTAATACAGCATCATAGATTGCTTGTTCATTAGGTTCGATTCCGAATACTTCATCAGCTAATTCTATTGACTTAACAACCTTCGCTTCTTGATCATATACATCAACTTTAGCCATGTCTTATTCCTCCTCTTTACTTTCTTCTGCTTCCACATTTTCTGTAGCTTCTTCAACTTCTGCAACAACTTCTTCTTCAGCTGCTTCTACTTCTTCTGCTACAGTTTCAACTTCTGCTACTTCTTCAACAGTTTCTACAACCTCTTCTTTAACTTCTTCTTCAACTTCATAAGAGATTAAATCTAGAGGTGCAACTTCCTTAACTGGCTTAACAGTAGTATGGATAGTTACTAAACCTTTTTTAGGTCCAGGCACATTTCCCTTAATAAGAATGTAACCTTCTTCAGCATCAACCTTAACGATTGTTAAGTTTTGATTAGTTCTTGTCACATTACCATATTGTCCTGGCATTGGTGTGTTCTTTTCGATACGGCCATTGTTTCTACCTGTTGTAGCTAATGAACCAATATGTCTAACGTTTTTAGATCCACCATGACTTTCAGGACCACGATGAGCGTTATAACGCTTAATCGTACCTGTATAACCATGTCCTTTGCTGGTACCTTGTACATCTACTACGTCCCCAGCCTTAAATAAATCTGCTTTAACTTCTGAGCCAACTTCTAAGTTAACCATTTCATCTGCTCTTAATTCGCGAATGTAACGCTTAGGAGCTGCATTTGCTTTTTTAGCGTGTCCAATTGCAGGTTTGTTGGAACGATGTTCTTTAACATCTTCGTAACCAAGTTGAACAGCTTCGTAACCATCAGTTTCCATTGTTTTCTTCTGCAGTACAACATTAGGTTTTACTTCCACTACAGTAACTGGAACTAAGATTCCATCTTTAGTGAAGACCTGTGTCATACCGAGCTTACGTCCTAATAATCCTTTCATCTGTTTTTACCCGGTCCTTTCCTTAAAGTTTGATTTCAATCTCAACGCCACTAGGTAAATCTAATCTAGATAACGCATCGATTGTCTCAGCGCTTGGACTAATTAATTCAATTAGTCTCTTGTGTGTGCGAATTTCGAATTGTTCACGAGAGTCCTTATACTTATGAACAGCACGTAATACGGTAATAACCTCACGTTCTGTTGGTAGAGGTACTGGACCAACAATCTTCTTTACGCCATGACTGTTAACTGTGTCAACAATCTTCTTTGAGGCGATGTCCAGATTTCTACTCTCGTAAGCCTTCAAACGAATTCTTACTGCATTTTTTGCCATGAATTTTTCCTCCTTATATTCA
>CACZTC010000041.1 GCA_902784015.1 uncultured Erysipelotrichaceae bacterium
AAAATAACATAAAGCCAATCGCTGTTACAATATCTGGATTTAACATTGGTAAATTATTAACTTGATTTACCGTTTCCCTTAATAAACGATTTGTTTTAGATAGACCTATCGCTGTTATTGTCCCTACTATTGTAGATACTACTGTGGCTATCACTGCACAAGCCACCGTATACCATATCGCTTCCATAATTGAGCGATTTTGGAACATTGCTTCATACCATTTTAAGGAGAAGCCTGTAAACTTAGTTAATGATTTAGAATCATTGAAACTAAATAAGACAACATAAATAATTGGTGCATAAAAGAATAATAGTATTAAGAAGAGGTAAAGCTTTGAAAATAACGTACTTTTCTTTTCCATTAGTCAGTTACCTCCTTTGTTTCTCTATCTAATTTCTTAGTTATATACATAGAAATCAAGATAATTATTGCCATGATTAAGCTGATAGCTGAACCAAAGTTCCAGTCGCCTGTAGAAATGAAATAATCTTCAATGAGGTTACCAATTAAGACATATTGGCCTCCGCCTAATAACTTAGGAATAAAGAATGATGATACAGCTGGTAAGAAGACTAAAGTTATACCAGATACAACACCAGATAAAGATAATGGTAAAGTAACTTTCATAAATGTTTCTCTATCATTAGCCCCTAAATCATTAGCTGCAATCAATAGATTCTTATCAATCTTAGATAAAGCAGTATATATTTGAAGAATCATGAAAGGTAAAAAGTTATAAACCATACCTATATATACTCTTAATTCAGCACTTATTAATTCACTACTTAAGATTCCTCGCCACGCATATGTTCTTACTAGCATATTAATCCACATCGGTAATGTGATTAATAAAACCATAACAGCTGCACTATTTGGTTTAAGTTTAGCCATAAAATATGCACAAGGATAACCCACTAATATACAAATAATGGTTGTTAGAAAAGCCATTTTTAAGCTACGCCATAAAACGCTTGGAAAAATATCATCACTGAAGAAGCGGGCAAAATTCTGAAGCGTAAACTGCAATGTTAAAACTGAATTACCTTGTTTAGTGATTGCATATAAGACAATCATCAACATTGGTAAAACAATCATGATAACCATCCAAACTAAATATGGATATATTAATTTACTAAAATTCTTCATAATTAGTTCATCTTCCTCATGACATGTATATCTTCAGGCTTCCAGATTAATCCAATTCTTTGGCCTTCTTCGATATGATCTGTTGTTTCTAATTTTATTTCGCGACCTCTAGTTGAGAATGTGATAGGATAATGACCTTCTGTAATATTTTCATCATCGAAGTCATATTGAACATCCCATATTTCTACACGTGAATCATCTTCTGTATTCCATGCATAAGCATCTGCCCATCTGATTAAATCAGTATCTAAGGCTACGCTTTCTTTTATTTCTTCCACGGTACGATAGAAATCAAAGGCTTGGATTCCTTCTTCGTTAGATGCATCTTCTACTACATTAGGTTTTACAACATTTATTTGAATAGTTATTTCTGTACCTGCATCTGTTTGGAATGTACAATCATAACTTCCTTCTTTATTTTCTAAGTTATAAGCTACCTTAGATAATGATACATATTCATCACTATCGGTATTCCAAGCTTGTGCATTAGCTCTAGCGATGATTTCCGAAGCAGTAATTGTTTCAACATCCTCTAAGTCCATTGTGAATGAAGAAGCAGATATCTTTTCATGAGCTTCTACATTTTCAATATCTCTTTCTTTTGTGACATGCATCATAACCGTCTTCTTTGTACCACTAGAAGTTTCTACTAATACTTCATAATGCATACCTTTAAATAAAACTGATTTAACTTCCCCATTTAATAAGCCATGATTTCTAGCTACAATATCTACATCTTCTGGTCTTATCACGATATCAACTGGTTCATTTTCTTCAAAACCATAATCTACACATTCATAATTAGCATCATCAAAGCTAACTAGATTATCTTTTTTCATAATTCCATCAATGATATTAGAGTCACCAATAAAGCGTGCACAATATTCATTAGCTGGTTCATTGTAGACT
>CACZTC010000042.1 GCA_902784015.1 uncultured Erysipelotrichaceae bacterium
ATACTTCTTCACCCACATCGTGTTTATTGATAACTAATTGAATCTGTCCATCTTTATCTAAGATATGCATAAAGCCTATTTTGCCCATTCTTCTTTTGGACATGATTCTTCCTGCAATACTTACTTCTGTTGGACTAGCTTCTAGATCTTCTAATGTCTTTTCACCAAATAAATTAACTAATTCTTTGGATGTATGAGTTCTTTTATAAGCATGACCAAAAGGATCTATGCCTTTATTGCGAAGCTCTTCCATCTTTTCTCTTCTTACTAATTCTTGATCATTTAATTTCTTTTCTGACATATTATTTCTCCTTAAATATAAAAGCCCTCTATCCATAGGGACGAGAGCTTACTTCGTGGTACCACCCTAATTCATGTTTAATAATAAACACCTTATTTATTCTATATCGTAGAATATGCGGCTTTACTCCAGAGTCTTTGTCGAAATATATCCTTTTTGTTTCTTGCTTACACTATCCAAGATTCGCTATCAATATCTATATATTTCCTATCTCTATCATTGCTTAGCGACAATATTCTAACATAAATATAATTAGTTAGGGTCATTTCTTAGTAAGTAATTAACTAAGATACCCAATAATAATGCACAAGCAACAGTGGTTAATGTTATCTTACCAAAAGTTAATGATAAACCACCAATACCTGATATTAAGATTGTAGATACAACGAATAAATTACGATTATGATCTAAATCTACTTTTTTAATCATCTTTAAGCCTGATACTGCAATGAAGCCATATAAAGCCATACATACGCCACCCATTACACAATTAGGAATAGTTGAAATGAAAGCCACAAAAGGACTTAAGAAAGAAATGATGATACATTCAATAGCTGCAGTGAAGATAGTTACTACAGAAGCATTTCTTGTGATAGCTACACAAGCTACTGATTCACCATAAGTCGTATTAGCGCATCCACCAAAGAAAGCACCAACCATAGAACCAATACCATCACCAAGTAAAGTATTCTCTAAGCCGGGATCACTTAATAAATCTTTTTCAATGATGCTAGAAATATTCTTGTGGTCTGCAATATGCTCCGCAAATACTACTAAAGCTACAGGGATATAAGCTACCGCAATACTACCAATATATATAGGATCTAAATCTTTTAAGCCTTTAGCTGCTTCTAAGAAAGTAAAGTCAGGAACCGCAAAGAAGGTCTTAAGACTCACGCCACCTTCAACTAAAGCCTTAATAGGGGAGAAGTCAATGATTTGTAGAGCTTCATTGCCTGTGGCATTACCTATTAAAGTTAAGACTAAAGCACATGCATAACCTACTAGGATACCAATGATAAATGGTACTAGTTTAATATTATTCTTTCCATAAGTGCTAACAATCATAGTCGTTATGAGTGTGATAATCCCACATAAGACAGCCCATTGACTTTGTACACCACTTGCGGAAGCTGTTTGTAGATCACCAACCGCATTAGAAGCTAATGATAATCCAATGATAGCTACAGTTGGACCAATAACTTCTGGAGGCAATAATTTATTAACCCATTCAACTCCAGATGTTTTAATTAGAATAGAAAATAAGACATAGACTAATCCAGCAAAAATTGCTCCTAAGATTAATCCTGCATATCCTGCGCTTACTGATACTGCTCCTGCAAAAGCTGATACCATCGAGCCTATAAACGCAAAAGAAGAGCCCAGAAATACTGGACTCTTCTTTTTTGTAAATGCGATATAGACAAGGGTACCAACACCGGCGCCAAACAAAGCAGCACTTGTGCTCATTCCATTTTTAACAATGAGAGGAACAGCGATTGTTGCGGCCATGATGGCTAACACTTGTTGGAATGCAAAGACAAGACGGTTCTTAAAGTCAGGTCTTGCATCAACATCATAAATTAGTTTCATGATTCAACCCTCCTATTGTGCAATATGATATATGATACTTTTTCTGTTGTCTATATATTTTTTTTAATAATTTATATTTAATGATTGAATATAAGCCAATAAGCTTACAGCATAACCATATAATTCAGTACTGGCATCACCATTATTTCTACTTATCACAAATGAGAAATCATCAGTAGTAACCATAATATATGTATGTAATCTATCATCTGCGCATTCTGCCGTTCCCGTTTTAGCATATACCATGCCATAATTCTCATTTAAGCCATAACCAACAGCCGCTTCATGCATTGCTTCTTTTAACTTTAGAATGATATCTTCGCTAGCACATTTAGATAAATCACTATCATTAGCTTGATATAAAGGAAGATTCTTATATCTAATTGACTCTACTAAATAAGGTTTTTTCATGATGCCATTATTACCAATAGCTTCAGCTATTAAAGCTAAATTGAAAGGGGTAACTTCGGTTTTACCTTGGCCAAAAGCCAGTTGGGCCACATCAGCTATACTTAAATCTTCAGCATTTAAAGAAGAAGTAATAGTATCCAAAAAGGGTATTTCAATATCTTTACCAATCATAAATCTTTCAGCCACATCAATGATTCTATCTTTACCAACTTTGATACCTAAATTCGCAAAATAACAATTGACGGAATATTTCATGGCTTCATTTAAATCAATATCACCATACATCGCATTACCATAATTGGTAATCACAAAACTATCGCCTTCAGGAATATAGGAGCCATTATCATAATAATAGAAAAAATCTTCCCCTAAATTCTCTTCTTTAGCTTTTTCTAAAGCTGCAATACTAGTTATTACTTTAAAGGTTGAGCCAGGGGGATCATTTTCATAAGTACCTCTTCTAAATTGAGAATTAGGAATATCACTATTTAATATCGCAGTAGCTTCATTTGCATCATAATCAATGACGCTTTTAGAAGCGAAAGCTAATATTTCGCCAGTTTTATTATTTAAGACAATTGCGCTACCTTCTAAATTATTTAAGATATTTTCATATGCATAATTTTGAATACGCGAATCTATTGTCAGATGGATATCAGCGCCATTATTATCATCATCCAATAAGAAATAAATATAATCCTTTAAGCTGCCTCTTAAACCAAATTTATTTTCATTTCCATAAGATACAGAATAATAACCTAATAACCAAGCATAACTATAATTCTCTGGAGTATTGACGATATTATTCTCAGAAATAATAGTACCATTACGATCAATAAAGGATCCTTCATTAGCGTATGTACTTACTGCTTCATATAGAATAGTATCTTTTTTATTTTTACTTTCAAAAGATATATAAGGTTGTAAGATATATCTATTTCCAAAAACTATCATGAAAAGTAAAGTAATAATGATGCAACTAATTTGTGTCAATCTAATTCTTTTTTTAGATATTTCATAAGCTCTATTCATCTTCATCTACCTCCTCAATATTCTTATTAGAAGGTTTATCAAGTGATAAATATAAAAGGATGCCACTAAAGGCGAAAACGATAGATTG
>CACZTC010000043.1 GCA_902784015.1 uncultured Erysipelotrichaceae bacterium
CCTTCGAAAGTCGATAAATATTTAATACATTCATTAGATAATAGTTTTAAAGAAGTATTATCTAATAATATTTCTTTACCCTTCTCATCTATCGCTAAGCTTTTTTTATTATCTTTATTCTCAAGAATTATATATTTCATATTTCTACACAGCATTCATCACATTCAACTTCTTCATTATTACAGATAACCTCTAAAGCTAATGTATCAATAGCCATAACTTCTATTTCTATTTTGGCGCCTCTTGGTAAAGCAACAACTTGTACTGTGCTTCTACTTGGATAAGGTTCACGAAAGAATTCAGCATAAGCATCATTCATACAATTAAATTCATTCAAATCAGTCATATAGACAGTAGTTTTTAATACATGTTTTAAAGATAAATTTATTTCTGATAATATTGCAGCTATATTGGTTAGACATTGTTTTGTCTGGTCTTTAATATCATTAGAAACAATAATACCTCTTTCAGGATCAACCCCAATCTGCCCTGATACAAATATATAGTCTCCAAGTTTAATTGCTTGCGAATATGGACCAATAGCTTTTGGTGCCTTTTTACATTTAATACTTTCTTGCAACATTATGAGCTTTCCTCTTCTATACTATTTTCATCAAAACTATCATCTGCATCTTCATAAAATGAAAAATACATTTCTTCTCTTTTTTTCATCATTTCTTCATGATGTGTATTAATAACGATAAAAGAAATATAAATACATAATAAAATTATGGAACCCATTACTATTAAACTAATATAATCTCCAAAATATTCTAGCATCATTAGAATTATAAAATAAAAGATGAAAAAGTCTAATATTATGCATAAATAGATTAATAATTATCTAAAAAATCTTCCCCTTTTATCATTTCTACTTTAGATAATTCAGGAAAATCTAATTGCCTATTTACTTCATAAAGCATTATCGCAACAGTATTAGAAAGATTTAAACTTCTAGCATCAGCTATCATTGGAATTCTTATACATTTATCAAGATTATCTTTTAGAATCTCTTTAGGTATACCTGTACTTTCTTTTCCAAATACTAAATAAATATTATCACCAATTGTATAATCAAATTCTTGTGGCTGCTTCTTACCATATCTAGTTATATAAAAGAACTCCCCTTTATTATTATTCTTAAATTCTTGCCAATTAGTATAAGTTTTGATTTCAATTTGATCTATATAATCCATACCCGCCCTTTTTAAATGAGACTCATTCATATAAAAACCTAAAGGCTCTATTAAATGTAATTTCGCATTTAAAGCCATACAGCTTCGAATAATATTACCAGTATTTTGTGGTATTTCAGGTTCATATAAAACAATATTAATCATTATTCATACTCCTCAAATAATCTGTTAATTTGTATATGATAAATGCACTTAATATATATAAAACAATAATTAGAATTACCATATCAAAAAAGAATGATTCAGGGAACATATTAATCATTATCGAAACATTAGGATCAAGAAAGAATAAATCATTATCAAAGAATAAATAATGGAAATTAAGCCAGAAAGAATTAAAATCAACTATCGCATATATAGAAACAAATAATATAAGCGCAAATAATATTATCATCCCTTTTTTAAAAGCTTTTTTTAGACTCTTGAATATATGATTCTTATCAATAAAATATAGAAGAATAACACAAATAATAGTAATAAATATGCATATATCTTTTACTAGATTAGCTTTTTGATAAAGCTTTTTTACATCAATCATATGTATAGTTTCTCTTTCATCAAAAACTTCTCTAAAATAACCATTTACTTCTGTTTCAACAATAATATTATCTTTTTTATCTTTTACATAATCTAAAAGAGTAGTTGTTGTATCCATTAAGCCTTCTTCACTCATGCCTATTAATTGGGCTTGATTACCTTTTTTATATTCATATTCATAAAAAGCTTTTTGACTAACCGCAATATCAATACTGCCAATTAATAAAGCAACATGCATACAAAAACCACAAAGTAATATTACTAACTTATTAAATGTTTTCATTCTCTAACCATTCTAAAAGTTTCTTGATAGCTTTACCACGATGTGATATTTCATTTTTTACTTCACTACTTAATTCAGCTATTGTTTTTTGATAAGGTTCATAATAGAAAAATGGATCATAGCCAAAGCCATTATTACCTTTAAGTTCTCTAGAAACTATTCCTTCACAATATTCTTCAAATGTCATTAATACTTTATCTTTATCACAAACTGCTATTGCGCAAACATAGCTACATCTTCTATCTTCTTTATTTTCTAATTTATAAATGACATAATTCATTTTTAAATCATATGGTGTATACTCGCCTAGCCATCTTGAACTATAAATTCCAGGAGCCCCATCAAATGCAGAAATCTCTAGTCCAGAGTCATCTGAAATACATATCATATTTAATTTTTTAGATACAGTTGAAGCTTTGATAATAGCATTTTCTATGAAAGTTTTACCTGTTTCTTCTATTTCTCCTATTTCAGGATAATCTAATAAAGAAAATACTGTATAACCTAGTGGTTCTAGCATTTCTTTAAATTCTTTAATTTTACCTATATTCTTAGAAGCTATAATTATATCTTTATTCATAACAATAATAATACTACATACTTGCGTCATTATTGAATTAGAATATAATAATAATGCACTTTGGGATATAGCCAAGCGGTAAGGCAGCTGGCTCTGAACCAGCCATTCGGGAGTTCGAATCTCTCTATCCCAGCTTTGATGGCTAATTTAGCCATTTTTTTATTTATATATTATAAAAATTGAATATAATATATAGGTGGTTTGGAGGCTATTATGAGTAGATTAATAGGTACAGTTTCAAGAGGATTAAGAGCACCAATTATTAAAAGCGGTGACAATTTAAAAGAAATAGTAGTTAATACTGTTTTAGAATGCGAAAATAATAATGATTTTAAAATACAAGATAGAGATATATTAGCAATTACAGAATCAATTCTAGCTAGAAGCCAAGGTAATTATTGTAGTGTTGATGATATTGCAGCAGATATATCTAATAAACTAAATAGTGATACTATAGGGGTTGTTTTCCCTATTACAAGTAGAAATAGATTCTCTATTTGTTTAAGAGCAATGGCAAGAAGCAAAAAGAAAATATATCTTCAATTATCTTATCCAAGTGATGAAGTCGGTAATCAATTATTTGATGCTGAATTAATATATAAAACTAATATTAATCCTTATGTTGAAGTATTAAATGAGCCTAAATTTGTAGCTTTATTTGGTAATAGTACTCATCAATTTACTGGTGTTAATTATGTAGATTTTTATAGAAGCATAATTGAAGAAGAAAATTGTGAAGTAGAATTTATCTTTGCGAATAATCCAAAAGCAATTTTAGATTATACAAAATCTGTAATTAACTGTGATATTCATACTCGTAAACAAACAAAAGCATTATTATTAGCTAATGGTGCTGAAGAAGTAATAAGCTTAGATGATATTATGACTAACAGTATTAATGATAGTGGTTATAATGAAGAATACGGTTTATTAGGTTCAAATAAAGCTACTGAAGAAACTGTAAAACTATTCCCTAATAATTCTCAACAATTCGTTGAAGAAGTACAAGAAGAGATCTTCAATAAAACAGGCAAGAAAATAGAAGTTTTAGTATATGGTGATGGAGCATTTAAAGATCCAGTTGGTAAGATATGGGAATTAGCTGATCCTGTTGTTTCTCCTGGCTATACTAATGGTTTAGAAGGAACACCTAATGAATTAAAGCTTAAGTATTTAGCAGATGAACAATATAAAGATTTAAGTGGTGATGAATTAAAAGAAGCTATTAAAGAAAGTATTAAGAAAAAAGATAATGAATTAGTAGGAAAAATGGTATCTGAAGGGACAACACCTAGAAGATTAACTGATTTAATTGGTTCATTATGTGATTTAACTAGTGGTAGTGGTGACAAAGGCACACCATTCATCTATATTAGTGGTTATTTTGATAATTATACAAATGAGGAATAAGGAGATTATATGGCGATACGTACTAGATTTGCACCTAGCCCTACAGGTTATATGCATATAGGAAATTTAAGAACAGCTTTATATGCATATCTTGTAGCTAAAAAAGATAAAGATGGTAAGTTTTTATTAAGAATCGAAGATACTGATCAAGGAAGATTAGTTGAAGGTGCTACAGATATAATTTATCAAACATTAAAAGATTGTAATTTAAAACATGATGAAGGACCTGATGTTGGTGGTGATTATGGACCATATGTTCAATCAGAAAGAGTGAATGAAGGTATTTATCATGATTATGCTGTAAAGCTTATTAAGCGTGGTGGTGCTCATTATTGTTTCTGTGATCAAGAGCTAGTTGATACTCAGCGCGAACTTCAAGAAGCACGTGGCGAAAGTTTTAAATTTGATGATCCATGTAAAAAAATATCATTAGAAGAAGCAGAAAAAAGAGTAGCTAATGGGGAGAATTATGTTGTTAGATTAACAGTTCCTGAAAGTGGTACTACCTACTTTGATGATGAAGTATATGGAAGAATAACTGTTGATAATGAAACTTTAGATGAATCTATTCTAATTAAAAGCGATGGCTTCCCTACTTATAATTTTGCGAATGTAATTGACGATCATTTGATGGGCATTACAGATGTTGTACGTGGTAATGAATATTTATCATCATCTGCAAAATATAATCTTATATATAATGCATTTGAATGGGATATACCTAGATATATACACTGCCCTCCCGTAATGAAAGATGAACATAACAAATTATCAAAAAGAAATGGTGATGCATCATTCCAAGATTTACAAGACAAAGGCTATTTACCAGAAGCAATCCTAAACTATATTGCTTTACTTGGATGGGCACCAGAGGAAGATAGAGAAATCTATTCTTTAGAAGAATTAACGCAAGCATTTAATGTTAAAAGAATTGGCACAAGCGGAGCTATCTTTGATATCGAGAAATTAACATGGCTAAATGGAATGTATCTAAGGGCTATGGATTTAGATTCTTATTATAATTTAGTCGAACCATATATCATTGATGCAATAAAAGGAAATTTTGATAAGAAGGCAATTGCGAAAATTGTTCAACAAAGAGCTAATACTTTAATTGAAATTCCTGGAATGCTTGGCTTCTTTGATGAATTTAAAGACTTTGATATAGAGTTATACAATAATAAAAAAATGAAAACAAATCCAGAAGTAGCATTGAAAGCTTTGGAAGCTGCTAAACCAATATTAGAAAGTATAAATGATTATAGTGAAGAGAATTTACATAATGAATTATTAAAGCTTCCTGAAGCTCTAGAAATGAAAAATGGACAAGTATTATTCCCTATTCGCTTAGCTATAACAGGCGAACAATTCACGCCTGGCGGTGCTATTGAAATAGCCTCAATTCTAGGAAAAGAAGAAACATTAGCTAGATTAAATAAATCTATTGAAGCACTTAAAAACGCCTAATTATAATAGGCGTTTTTCATATGACGCGTACGGGGTTCGAACCCGTGAATGCTGCCTTGAGAGGGCAGTGTGTTGAACCACTTCACCAACGCGCCGTAAGAAGGTTACCCTTCTCTATTAAGCATTTAATTGTTTTTTAGCTACTTCAACTAAATCTTTAAAACCATTTTCATCGTGGATTGCGATTTCTGATAACATTTTACGATTTACATTTACATTAGCTAATTTTAAGCCATGCATAAATTTTGAATAGTTAATATCATATTGATGACATGCTGCATTAATTCTTGCAATCCATAATTTACGCATTTCTCTTTTAACTTGTTTTCTACCTGTATATGCATATTTTAATGAATGCATTACTTGTTCATTGGCAGTTCTATAAAGTAAATGTTTACTTCCAAAATAACCTTTTGCTAATTTTAATACCTTCTTGCGTCTTTGACGTGTAGGTGTAGATCCTTTAACTCTCATCTTTCACTACCCTCCTTATCCTTGTAATAATTGTCTGTCACGTTTGTAATCAGAATCAGATGCTGTTGTATCTTTCTTTAAATGCATCTTTTGTTTATGCGTTTTATTTGCAGCGAAGTGTGATACATAATTGTGTTGAACAACTAATTTACCACTACCAGACACTTTACAACGTTTCGCAAATGTCTTTTTTGTTTTCATTTTGATTTTTGCTTTTGGTTTTTTTGCTTTTGCTTTCATAAAACTTCTCCTTTTTATTTCTTTTTTGGTGAATATACTACAGACATAGTATTTCCTTCCATAGCTGGTTCTTTATTCACATCTGCTATATCAGATATTTGCTCAGTAAATTTCGCAATAACTTCTTTGCCTACTTCTTGTCGAGTTATCATTCTACCTCTAAACCTCATATCAATACGGACTTTTTGATTATTCTCAATCCATTCGCGAGCTCTATTAAGCTTAGTTTCGAAATCATGTTGATCAATAACTGGAGATACTCTTAAAGCTTTAACTTCACTTGTTTGTTGATTCTTTTTAGCATCTCTAGCTTTTTTTTGTTCTTCAAAGCGATATCGTCCATAATCAATAATTTTACATACTGGTGGTTCTGCATTTGGCGCAACACATAATAAATCCATTTCTTGTTCATATGCCATTTCTAATGCATCATCAGTATTTAATACTCCAAGTTGATTACCTTCTGCATCAATTACTAATACTTGTGCATAATGTATAGCTTCATTAACTATATCATTAGGTTCTTTACGACGATTTTTGTTATTCTTTATTCTTCCCAAGCAAACCTCCTTTACCAAATAAAATAGGTGCATAAATAGCACCTATTACACCTTCATTACATCTGGCCTTTACCTAAATCCTAAGGAAATCAGGTGAGAAGTGCTACTTCTACTTTCCATATTTATTTTTAACCTCATTAATTTTGTATTATTTATCGTTAATTGTCAATAGTGATCTTGTTAAATTTCAAATCCCACAACATTTACTTCGACTTTATTAGCTTTAAAGCCTGTCATTTGTAGAACATTTTCATATACCTTATTTTGGATAAGTTCACATGTTTGTTCGACTTCAGCTAAATATTTTACTTTAACATCAACTGAAATATCTAATGTATTATCATTAG
>CACZTC010000044.1 GCA_902784015.1 uncultured Erysipelotrichaceae bacterium
TCAAAGTAGGAATGCGGATAAAACAGCGTAAAATAAAGGATTTCAAGCAGTTCGTCTTTGGAGTAAAACGACAGTCTCCACATGTGTAGTTTGCGGAAACATATCTACTGGTTGAATCTTTTCAACATTATAATTATCTTTAAGTATATTTATATCTCTTGCTAGAGTCCCAGGATCACAAGAAACATATACTATTCGCTTAGGATTTATTTCTATTATAGCTTCTATTACTTCTTTACTTAAGCCTTTGCGTGGAGGATCTACTATTATTACATCCACTTTAATATTAGATCTTAATAAAGCTTTAGCACCTTCTTTTGCATCCATATTATAGAAATCTATATTTTTAATATTATTTATTTTCGCATTTTCTTTTGCATCTTTTATAGCGTCACTCACTATTTCTATACCATATACTTTTTTAGCTTTAGTGCTCGCGAGAATGCCAATTGTACCAGTACCACAATATAAATCTACAACAACCTCTTCCCCTTTAATATCTGCATATTCTAAAGCTTTATTATATAAAAGCTCTGTTGCATAAGGATTAATTTGGAAAAATGATTTGGCATGAATCAAGAATTTTTTATCTAATAGTTTTTCTTCGATATATGGCTTTCCATATAAAAGTATTTCTTTCCCATCTAAGATTACATTATTATTTTTTCTATTTACTATAACTGATAAGCTTTTTATTTCTGGATATGAGGTGATTAATTCATCAATAAATATTTCACTTTTTTCAAATGGATATTCTCTAAGCACTAAACAAACTAATACTTCATTAGTTAAATGAGCATGTTTAATTAAGACATGTCTAATATTCTTAGATAAAGTATATTGCGCTATTAAATGTTTTATCTTTTGCGAAATCTTATTAGATAATTCACTTTGGATGCAACAATATTCAAATTCGACAATTTCATTACTTCTTTTTTTATAGAAGCCCATCTTTGTTTTACCATCAACATATTGAACAGGAACTTGTACTTTATTTCGATATTCATATTCATGATTACTATAAATAATTGGCTCTAAATCTATTTCCATTTTCGCATTAGCTAAAAAAGCATCTCTTACTTTCTGCATTTTCAAATAATTCTGCTCTTCTCTATTCATTATTTGTAAATCACAGCCACCACATAATTTATGGATTGAGCATCTTGGCTCTATTCGATTATTAGAAGCTTGAATAATTTCAATTATTCTTGCATAACCATGATTCTTTTTGATCGCGGTTATACCAATTTTGGCTATTTCTCCTTTAATAAATCCTGGCACAAAAAAGACGAAATCATCAATTCTAACTACGCCTAAGCCTTCACTTGTATAAGAGGTACATTCCACTATATATTCTTCATTTTTATACATAATCAAAAAAGGCGAGGTTATCCGCCTTGCCCTTCCTCTTCATTTTCTTCTTCGCCACCAACATAAACGCCACCTTGTGCTTCAGCTTCCGCTTCGCCTGCTCTTTCTTTTTCTCTTTCGGCAGCCTCTTTTCTTAATCGCTCTGCTAATTCCGCATTTCTTGGACTAGATACTAATTGCGTTTTAGGAGCAGACATCGAACTAGTTTTAGTTTGAATGACATATATGAAATTACTATTATCCAATCTTTCTTTAAGATTAGAAACATGTATTTCTAAATCATACATTTTCTTTCCTTCATTTTGAGTGAAATATACATTAGGATCAAGTATACTAGCTACTATTTCATAAGCTTCATTAGCTTTATTTCTAATATATTCTTCATCCTTATCATCATGAGTATTAATATATACTCTTAAAGTAGCAGTCGCTAAATCCACTTCAGAAGATTCAATATCACCCATATTCGCAATACTATTAGTAACTTCCTGAAGCTGATTCTTGGTGATAGCAGGGTTTAAATCATCTTCATATCTATGCCCTAATACAGGAGTTCCTGTATCCATTTGCGAAGATAAAAGTATCCATCCTAAAATCACAAATGGAGCTGCTAATAAGATGAGACATACCCAAAATAATAACCCTGTAATATGTCTATTTTTCTTTACTTTTACTCTTCTAGCCATGCACAATAATTCTACTCTTTTTCACTTAGAATATCTATATTCTCTTACTTAATTCTTCTTTAAGAATTTTATTAACGAGACCGGGATTAGCTTTACCTTTAGAAGCTTTCATAACTTGCCCTACTAAGAAAGTAATAGCTTTGTCTTTACCACTGCGATAATCTTCTATCGCTTGCATATTATTATCAAGAACTTCATTAATGATATCTAGAATAGCACTTTCATCAGATACCTGTTCTAAGCCCTTAGCTTTAACTACTTCTTCAGGATCTTTTCCTTGCATCAATTCATCAATAATATCTTTAGCTTGCGTACTACTTATCTTGCCATCATTAATTAGTTTTATTAATTTAGCTACATGTTCTTCTTTAGCTGCGCTTTCGCCAATTGTTTTTTCATTTTTATTTAGCCAAGCGCTAATATCTCCTAAGACCCAGTTACAGGCATTCTTAGCCTCATCCGTATAATTCATAATGCCTTCAAAGAATTCAGCTATCTCTTTATTACTAATTAAGATATCAATATCATGATCACTTAAATCATAATTACTTTTATATCTTTCTCTTCTTACTTCTGGTAATTCGCTCATATTAGCTATAACTTCTTTTATCCAAGCTTCATCTAATCTAATTGGGAAGATATTAGGCTCAGGGAAGAATTTATAATCGACATTACCTTCTTTTCTTCTCATTAATACAGTCGTATTACTTTTCTCATCATATCTTCTTGTCTCTTGAAGAATATCTTCACCTTTTTCTAATAATTCTTTTTGTCTAGCTACTTCATAATCTATAGCTTTACCAATATGAGAAATAGAATTTAAATTCTTTATCTCATTTTTAGTACCTAAAACATTAGATCCCTTTGGCGCAATTGATACATTGACATCGCATCGCATTGAGCCTTCTTCCATTTTAGCGTCACTTACCCCAATATAATAAAGCGTCTGTCTTAAAGCTTCGACATATTTTTCAGCTTCTTCCCCGCAAGTCATATCTGGTTCAGATACAATCTCTACTAATGGTGTACCAGCTCGATTAAAGTCTAGTAAACTCATCTTTGATAAATGATATTGTTTGGCTGTATCTTCTTCCATATGAATACGATTAATTCTAATCTTTTTCTTACCATTAGTCGTTTCAATTTCAATATATCCATCTTTTCCAATTGGATGGAATTGTTGGGTTATTTGGAAACCTTTAGGTAAATCTGAATAATAATAATTCTTACGATCAAATTTAATTAAAGGATCAATAGTTAAATGTAAAGCACTGCAAGCTTGAATAGCTTTAGCGACAGCTTCTTTATTTAGACATGGTAAAGTTCCAGGATGACCTAAATCAATTTCATTTACACATGTGTTGGCATTTCTGCCAAAAGAAGTAGGTGCACCTGAAAACATCTTTGTATTAGTTTTAAGTTGACAATGAATTTCTATTCCTATTGTGATATCGTAATCCATTATTTCACCTCAACTTTCATATCTTTATAACCTGTACTATCTTCAATTGCTTTAGCGATATCAAACATCATGACCTCTTCAAACCCGCGACAAGAAATATTAACGCCAATTGGACATTCTTCAATAAAGCCCATTGGTAAAGTTAATGAAGGATAACCAGAAAAATTACTAACAGCCATATAATTTTCAGATATTAAATATTCATCACTTAATTCATCCTGATCAATTTTATTATCAATTAGTGGAGCAATATTAGCTGAAGCTGGCGCAATAATAGCATCATATTCTTCATGACACTTATTTATCGCTTCCACTATTAATCTTCTAACCTTCTGTGCTTTTCTAAATAATTTTTCTTGATTCTCTTCAGATAAGCCATAAGAGCCAATAACGAATCTTCTTCTAATTAATGGCCCAAAGCCTTCCGTTCTTGAGTTAGTCATGATTTCCTGCATATCAGCGCCATCTTTTCTAACCCCAAAACGTAAACCATCTAAATTAGAATGATTACTTGTAGCTTCGCAATTAGCGATAATATAGTAAGTTGGTAAGATAGCTTTAATAAGATTATCTGGGAAATGATATTCTTCCACAATCGCTCCTTTTTCTTTTAAAGCTTTAACTATCTTATTAAATATTTCTATTGTTTCTTGATTATTGATAGCTTCAATCACATTTTGAAAGATAGCTATTTTCTTTCCTTTAATATTGCCACTTAATACTTGTGAATAATTATCTATTTCACGATAAGAAGATGTCATATCTCTATCATCTCTTCCCGCTAATACTTCTAAAGCTAAAGCAGCATCTTCCACGCTTCTAGTGAAATAGCCAACATGATCTAAACTTGATGCATAAGGGATAATTCCATATCTACTAATTCTTCCATATGTTGGTTTAACTCCAACTACTCCACAGAAAGATGCTGGTTTTCTAACTGAGTCTCCTGTGTCTGAACCTATCGCAAGCGGCACAATACCACTTGCCACAATAGAAGCAGATCCTCCTGAAGAGCCACCTGTCATTCTTCTAAGATCCCAAGGATTATAAGCTGGGCCAATATTAGCAGTTAAGTTAGGACCACCCATCGCAAGCTCATCCATGCTTGTCTTAGCTATACAAGTAGCGCCAGCTTCTTTTAACTTATCAACAATATGTGCATCATAAATTGGCA
>CACZTC010000045.1 GCA_902784015.1 uncultured Erysipelotrichaceae bacterium
AAGACATATGGATAAATAAGTTAGATAATATATCAATTGTAGAAAAAATTGCTATTGTTGATGACTTTTATCATAATAAATATATTGATTTAAATTTAAAGCATCTTAGAGGCATTAATACTATTCTTTATGAAAATGAAGAAGACAAAATATATTTTTATAATAAATTAGTTGATTCTTTAAAAGATAATAAAATTATTACTATTACAGAAAAAGATGAAGTAGATAATATAATACAAATAATTGAAAGCTTGATAAATAATCAAGATGAAAATATATATTTATTTATAAATGATTTAAATAGATTATTAAATCTAAATAATATAAAAGAAAGATTATTACAATTGATAGAGAATAATAAATATCTAAATATAATATTTTTTATCAATAATTATGGTGCTATTCCATATAAATATAATTCTTATATTAAGAGGAAATTATCACTCTTTTATCATAATAAAAATGATTTAAAAGCGTATTTTCAAACTAATATATATCAATATCCAAAAAAGAATGAAGGTCTAATACAATTAGATAATCTTCTTGTTTTTAAATATAGATAAGGAAATATATATGGATGAAATTAGATTATTAATATATTTACCAAGTAATAAAAAAACATATGAAGTATTAATGAATACAAATATAACATTAAAAGATAATATTAAATCTTTTTTTTCAATTAAAGATATTCCATATCATTTTAATAATGAAGAAATAGTTTATTTTGAAGATTATCAAAAAATAATAGATAAAAGCTTAAGAATAAAGGACCTTAATTTAATAGATGGCGATAAACTAATTATTATTTAAATACTAATTAGGCTTGTTATAATTGTATAGATGAATAAAGTGGTGTTGATAAATAAGCCAAGTGGAATGACCAGCTTTGATGTTGTTAGTAAATGTCGAAAGATATTTCATGAGAAAAAAATAGGGCATACAGGAACATTAGATCCTGAAGCAAGTGGTTTATTAATAGTATTAGTAGGTAAATATACTAAGTATTTACCTTTTTGTATAAAAGATAAAAAAAGATATGAAGCTGAATTTGATTTAGGCTATGAATCGGACACTCTTGATATATGGGGTAATGATATAAAAGAAGTACCATATAAGCCCCTTAGCTCGGAGATGATTAATAGAATTATCCCAAAATTCACTGGGCATATTAAACAAATTCCGCCAATGTATTCAGCTATTAAATATCAAGGTAAAAAACTATATGAATATGCAAGAGATAATATTGAAATTGAGAGAAAAGAAAGAGATGCTTTTATTGATGAATTAGCTATTGAAAGAATAAATGATAGGAAATATTCATTAAAAGCTACAGTTAGTTCAGGTACTTATATACGCACTTTAATATATGATATAGCTAATGCTTTAAATGAGAAGGCAGTTATGTCTAAACTAATAAGAACTGGTATTGATAATATTGATATATCAAAGGCAATTAGCTTTGAAGACTTAAATGAAGATTATGTAGGCATTAATCCTTTAGCTATTATCAGTGATGAATATGAGAGGGTTTATTTAGATGATATAGATAAGGTAATACACGGGGTGCCTATACGTCTTAATAATCATTCTGATAAAATAGTTATAGTCAATAATGATGAGGCTATTGCGATATATATAAGAAATGGTAGCTCATATATTTGTCAAAGAGGATTATTATAAATGCGTATTGTTCATTTATCTCTAAACAATAAGAATAAATTATATATTCCTGTCTGTGCTTGTATAGGATATTTTGATGGTATGCATTTAGGGCATCAAGAATTAATAAAAGAAACTATTAAATTAGCAGAAGAGAAGAATTGTAATAGTGCATTAATAACTTTTGATAAAGATCCTTGGGAAATAATACGTGGTGAAAAAGATATCAAACATATTATTACTTTAAGACAAAGAATAAATTATGCTGTAAATCACGGAATACATAATATTATCATTTTAGATTTCGATAAAGAAATGTCGGATTTAGAACCAGATCAATTTATTCAATTTATTAGAGATCGACTTGATTTAAGAGGATTAATATGTGGATTTGATTTTCATTATGGAAGAAAAGGTAAAGGAAACTCAGATACGCTAAAGAAATTAGACTTAGATGTAATTGTCGTAGATGCGATTATGGATGAAAAAGGTAAAATAAGCAGTACGAGAATTAGTGAAGCAATAACTGAAGGGGATATGATAAATGCTAATAAGATGTTAGGCTATCCTTTCACAATTGAAGGTATGGTAATTTCTGGTAAGCATTTAGGAAGAGGTCTAGGTTTTCCTACTGCTAATATAAAAGTAGATGAAGAATATCTATGTCCTAAAAAAGGTGTATATATAGGTTTTGTAATTATAGATAATATTAGATATAAAGCAATGATTAATTTAGGGCATAATCCTACTATAAACTATACAAAACAATTATCTTTAGAAGTACATGTTATTGATTATAAAGAAGATTTATATAATCAATTATTATCTGTGCAATTTATCCAATTTTTACGTGATGAGATTAAATTTAAGAATAAAGATAATTTAATTATGCAACTAGAACAAGATTTAAGAGACGCTAAAAGAATATTAAAAGCTTATGAATAAAGATTTCTATGAAGAAATGAAATATATTATGGGTGAAGAAGTAGATGAATTTATTAATCTACTTAATGAAAAACCATATGAAGGTATTAGAGTTAATACAAACCGCATTAGTGTAAATGATTTTATTAATAATTATAATTTCGATATAACTAAAAGTCCTTTTGCGACAAATGGTTTCTATATAAATAAAAGTTTAGGTTTAGGCTATAGTGAAGAACATATGCTAAATCTATTTTATATACAGGAGCCAAGTGCAAGCGCTGCTGTTACTATACTCAATCCTAAAAAGAATTCATTAGTCTTAGATATCTGTGCTTCGCCAGGATCAAAAAGTACCCAAATATTAGAAATGTTAGATAATACAGGCTTATTGGTATGTAATGAAACAATTAATTCTAGAGTTAATGCTTTAAAAGAGAATATTAATAAATATGCTTGTAATAATGTTGTAATCATCAATGATGATACAACTAATATCGCAAATAATTTAGAAGGCATATTTGATTATGTATTATGCGATGCTCCTTGTTCTGGGGAGGGCATGTTTAGAAAAAATGAAGAAGCTATTAAACAATGGAGCTTAAAATATGTAAAAAAATGCAAAGAATTACAGGAAGTTATTATCGAAAATGCATTTAAGTGCTTGAAAAAAGATGGTATTTTAGTTTATTCAACATGTACATTTAATAAATATGAAAATGAAGAATTAATAAAAGAATTCTTAGATAGACATCCAGATGCAAAATTGATGGATATAAATGTCAATTTTGGAAGAAAAAGTTTACCAATTGGTAATTATGGATATGGTTTAAGAATTACACCAATGGATAAAGGTGAAGGTCATTTTATTGCGAAAATAAAAAGAACTAATGGTCCTATAAATCAATTAAAACAAATTAAACAGAATATAATAAGTAAAGAAGCTTTAGAATTCATTAATAATACTATTAATAATAAAGATTTTTATTTATATGAAAATAATAAAAAAGTCTATTATGGACTTAATCCTTTTTATGATATAAATCTACATTTAATTCAAAATCAAACATATGTGGGTGAGATTAAAAAGAATAGATTGGAAGTTAGTCATGAATTTTTATCATCGAATTATCTTAAATATAAAAATATAATAGATATAGATGATAATGATTTAAAAGCATATTATCATGGAGATATACTAAATAAGATTTATCCTAAAGGATGGTATGTTCTTAGATATAATGGAATCATAGTAGGAGGCGTTAAAAGTTATGGATCTTGCCTCAAAAATCATTATCCAAAAAAATTAAGAAAGAATTATTAAGATGGAATTAGAATTATTCAAATTTATTGATGAAGCAGCTGATTTATATAGGAAGAAGTTTGCATCTTTTAAAATGGTAGATGATAAATTATATGAAATATTCAACCAAATGTTCAATATTGGTAATGATTCTGTAGTATCAGTAAGAACAAGAATAAAGAATGAAGAAAGTTTTAGAGAAAAACTAATAAGAAATAAATTTTATCTAAATTATAAAACTGCTGAAGAAGCAATAGAAGCAATGCCAGATATTATTGGCGTTATTATGGAATGTCGCTTTATTAGAAATGAAGCAGAATTATATAAATATTTATTCTATTTATTTGAAGAAATAGATAATGAGTTTCAATGTAAAGCAGATCCTCATATTTATCTAAATCTTAGAATGCCTCAACCTCAACTACAACGAAATGGTTTTACCATATATAGAATTGATGGTTATTATTTAAATGATAATGAAAGAATTAATTTTGAGCTTCAGATTAAATCATTAGTCCATGCTTTTTGGAGTGAAATTGAACATGAAGTGGTATATAAGAATCCGGATTTCTTAATCTATGATCAATACAATATAAATATGTTAAAAGCTATTAGAGATAATTTAGATATAGTAGATAGACAATTAGAAATAATGTATCAAGAAATATCTAATGAATCTAAGAATTATCAGGTTTCTTTAGAAGGAGATGGCTTTAAAGCATTTATAGCCAGAGCTATTAATGATTTAATAAATCGTAAATGTAAAAAGTCATTAGGTTTTACAACTGATTTTAAGAAACTGAGTTCTTGTATTTCATTATTTATTTATATGGATGATTTTTTAAATAAAAAGGATATACATGAAAAGACAGTATATTATTTAGAAAAATTAGCATCTTTAAATCAAGCAGATATAGATTTTAAAGAGATTATAAATATTGATAATAATGTAGATAATTTAGACTATTTTATTAATGAATTAGTAAATTATTTTTTGAATAAGATAAATGATGAATTCCAACTTCATTTATTCTTCTTAATATTATTCTCTATTAAAGATGAAGATAGATTATCTATAGTTATAAATTTCGCTAATTTTTATAAAAAATATTTAACTCAGCCACAACGATATAAGAATTATTTTGTTAATTATAGCGATGAAAATAGAATAACTGTAATAAATGATATTGAAGCTTTATTAATTAATTCTTTAGTGAATATAGATAGAATAGCTATCTTATATGAAGAGAATATGAATGAAATATCTAATCGGTATGAGGATTTATTGACACAAATTGATGTTGAATGTGATACTTATGAAAAGTATTTAGAAGTAAAAGAAGCATATTTTAATTCATTTAATCATTATCTAGAAATGCTAATTAAGTGATAAAATATTAGAGGTGAGGTAATTATGGCACAGAAGTATATTAAATTAACAAATAACGAAAATTCTTTAGGATTTATTGCGATTAATAAATCAGTTATTTATGCAATTACAGAATTATCTGTTGATGAAATTGAGAATGCAGTAAGAATACCTAAAACGAGATTTAATAAACCATTAACTATTAAAACTAATGATAATACATTA
>CACZTC010000046.1 GCA_902784015.1 uncultured Erysipelotrichaceae bacterium
AAAAAGTTATGGAAGACTTGATGATTGTGACTAATGTATGTGTCGCAGAATTTATGAAATGGCAAGAGATACCTTGCATATATCGTGTTCATGAAAAACCGCAAGCTAAAAAGATAAATGATTTCATCCAATTATCTGAAAATATGGGACATAGATTAATATTAGGAAAATCTAATATTTATCCTAATGAAATTCAAAGCTATTTAGAAAGTATTATGGACGCAGATACTTATCCTGTTTTAAGTATGTTGTTGCTTAGATGTATGCAAAAAGCTAAATATGAAAATGTATGTAAAGGACATTTTGGTTTAGCCGAAGAATATTATCTTCATTTCACTTCACCAATCAGACGTTATCCTGATTTGATGGTTCATAGGATGCTTAGAAAATATAGTTTTGAAAATGTCTTAGATGAAAAAGAAAGAAATAAAGATAATGAAAAATGTGGAACATATGCAGAATCTTCGAGCGAAAGAGAAAGAGCTGCTCAAGATGCTGAATATGATTGCGATGATATGAAAAAAGCAGAATATATGCTTGATCATATTGGCGAAGAATATGAAGGTATTATCAATAGTGTTCAATCATATGGTTTTTATGTAATGCTTGATAATACGATTGAAGGCTTAGTTAGATTAAGAGAGATGAAAGATGATTTTTATGATTATGATTCTTTCAATTCAATGTTAGTAGGCGCTGCTAGCTGTAAAAGTATTAAGTTAGGAGAAAGAGTTAAAGTAAGAGTATTAGATGCTAATAAAGAAGCTCATACAGTTGATTTTGAATACTTAGGAAAAGTTTAAATATGGAAAAAGGCGAAAAGAATGTAGCGGTTAATCGTCGCGCAAAACATGATTATTATTTAGAAGACCACTATGAATGTGGTCTAGTTTTAACGGGAACAGAAATAAAATCAATTCGTAATGGTAAAGTCCAATTTAAAGATTCTTATATTTCTATTTATCAAGGTGAAGCTTGGATTAAGGGCATGCATATATCTGCTTATAAATATGGTAATCAATTCAATGTTGATGAAGAAAGAGATAGGAAATTATTATTACATAAACAAGAGATTAGAAAGCTTCATCAAAAAGTTAAGACAAAAGGCTATACCTTGGTACCAACTAGGATGTATTTAAAAGATGGTAGAGCTAAACTTGAAATAGCTTTAGCTAAAGGTAAGAACTTATATGATAAACGTCAAAGTGAAAAAATGAGAGATGCGCAAAGAGAAATGGCTAAAGCGCTTAAACTAAAAAAATAACTTGTCTATGACAAGTTATATTTTTTATATTGAACCAAATAATAATATAAAAATCCAATGTGCAGCAATTCCTGCGCATAGCCCTCCAATAGTATGAGAAAGAATAGCTTTACCAATAAGATCTTTACAATTTAAACTATCCATCATTGAGGCATGGGTACTCAAATAACCACTCCAGCACATACACATAGCGGTAAATACGGAAATATCTTGTGCTTTTAATAATCCTTTAGAAGCTAAATTAGAAGTCATACTTAAGGCTGCTCCAGCAGCTCCTAAAGAAGTAACAGGAACACCAATTGCTTCAGGACTAGAGAAACCAAATAATGGATTCAAGATAAAATTTAATCTTTCTGCTAAAACAGGTAATAATCTAATTCCTTCATAAGCTGCCCCAGTATATTCGCCTCCTTCAGAAGGGCCATTTATTAACATCAATACTAATGTACAGATTACTAATACGCCAGGAATAATACTTACTCCCATTTTAACGCCAGCATGGCCGCCATCTAAGATGGCAGAAATAGCTCTACTACCAATACCGCCATGACGAATAGGTCTCATATTAGCTGGTGTTAAAGGAGCTTTAGAATCTAAAGATATTTCTTCAGCACTTTCACCAAAATATTTCTTTGTAAAAATAAGCATTAATCTTGTGCTAATAATGCTGCCAATAAATGCAGCTAATAAACCAATTCCTACAGCTTTACCTAATGATTGTTTCATAAGAGGAGAGAGACTATACATATATGTACAAACTATTAATCCCATCCCAAAAGAAGTGCCTAAATTAGTAAGAGCAGGAAATTCATATTTCTTAAAATAATGACGGAAATGATGATCTTCAGCTAAAGCTAAAATAGCAGGATTATCAGATAGAAATGTAGTAATGACACCTAGCGCAGCTGCTCCAGGCAAATTAAATAAAGGTCTCATAAGAGGTTGTAATACTCTGTTAGCTAAAGAAACAAAACCGAATTCAGATAATAATGCCGAAATAGCACCCATGATAACGCAGACTGCAGTTATATATAAAACAGTATCTATTAATAAACGATAAGCAGTATTCATGATGGTATTTAAAGTATTAGCTAAGCCCATCTGAAATACAAAGAAAAGAAAAAAACCAATAAAGATAAAAGGAAAGATAAAAGTTTCTATATCTAATTCCTTTTTATATGAAGCATGTTTATCGTTGTTATCCATCTATATGTAATTGTATTGCCGATAAATAAAAAGTCAATTTATAAAAAAAAGGGAATTTGATAATTCACCTTTAATCGCGATTACTAAATGAATAATTATAATTTAGTGCCCGCCGCTTTCCTCGCCATGTTCACTTTCTGCGTGCTCAGATGTTTCTTCATGGCCATGTGAATCAGTTGATCCACTTAGATTCCATGTCAACAATATGCCAGCACATAAACAATAAACAAGGAGCCAAATCCAGATATTCTTTTTCATTTGCATACCTCTAAAAAGATTATAACATTATCTCTTTTTATATATAACTAGTTCTGGATTATATCCATCTTTTTCATATGTACAAACAAGAATGAAATCCATATTAGCTAGAACACCAAAACATCTTTCAGAGCCAAATAGAGATTCTAATTCATTTCCTAAATAAGTTGTATTATCATCTAAGAATTTGACCATTTGGCCATTAGGAAGGCGATATTCAAGATTTACATAACTACCTACTAAGGCATTTAGTTTTTCAACTTTAGGCATACCTTCGATATTTAATGCATTAATTTCATCAATCAAGATTCTTTTAAATTCTTCAAATTGTCCATCATCACTTAATTCTTCATATTTCTTCCAATAATTAAGCTTAGGCAATTTCTCTTTCATATATTCTCTAGCTTGTTCCTCATCAAAACCTTCTTTAACCATATGAGGAATACAAACTTCAATTAAATTATCCATATCATTATATGTATATGTTCCATCTGCATAACACCACTTACAATATTCTTCGTTAAGTGAGCCATCTTTATTCCTACTAATGATGTCATCTTCTAAAGGCATCCCACAACATTGGCATATTAGTTTTTGAGGTGAGCCAAGTAAAGTATTAATGGAAACATTATAGAGCTTTGATAAAAGTAATAATGTTTCTCTACCTGGCATAGTTTCACCAGTCTCCCAACGCGAAACAGCTTGTCTAGTTACATAAACAATCTTAGCTAGTTCATCTTGAGATAAACCTTTTTTAATTCGTAATTTATATAATATATCTTTTGTATCCATAAATATCTTATCTCCATCATTATTTTAGATTGGAAATATAAAATATTCACGCAACTTATTGTTGCTTAATTAGTATTATTGTTTTTGTTGAAGATTAATATAAGAAGAATAATAACTAAAGATAAGAAAAGAATAATTAGAGGGATTAAATAGTTATTAAGAGAAGGGGAAGTTTCAGATATTTCTTTTTCTTCTACTACTTCTTCTATAATCGTTTCTTCTTTTATTTCCTCATCTATTTCTTCATTTATTATTTCTTCCTCTTTTATTACCACATTTTCAAATAAATCATTTGTGTTATCAAAGCCAACAGTAGTTCTATATAAACCAAATAAAGAAGCATCATACATAGTATCTTCAGGATTATCTGTGACATAAAAACCAGTCCACTGTTGAGTAACATGTTTGAGATAAGCTTCTGAAGCTATCTCAATAGCATTCTTACCATTAAAAGCATCTAATTCTTTTCTTAAATCTAAACGAATTTGATTAGCTTCATATAAATGTAAATAGGTTTTTAAGACATCATGTGTTCCATATTCATTGGCGCTATTAGGACAATAATTTTCATCCATGCTATTATCTACGCTTTCGCATACTGCCTTAACAAGAATCTTATGACCGCCATGACCATATTCACCATTAATATCTTGTGTTACAACAACTTTTGGTTTGAATTTACGAATATTTTCAGTAACGAAATCTACCATTGTAGGATAGGAATAAGTATTTAATGCTTGATCTAATGTTTCTAAATATACATCTGGAAATGGACCTGTAACCGGATAATTCTCTACGCCTATTGTCCATAGACCATCTAGTTTTTCATGCTCTCTTACTTCATTAGTACTATAGAATTCACAAAGATAAACAACTTGAACATTTAGATCTTTCTCTCCAGCATAAAGAGCCAAGACACCTCCTAAAAATAATATTTCATCATCAGCATGTGTAGCAAAAACTAAGATGTCAACATCATCTTGAGCTTTATGCCATTTTTGAGCACTATTATTCTCATTATCATAGACATAGATATTAGCAATTCTTTCATTATCTAAAAAAGTAATATCACATGATGTTGTAGGATTGTCTAATTTAATATAATCATGCAGAAAAGAAGTATCTCGATTTATCGTACTAGTTTGATTATATGAAATAGAATAAGAGGAAGGCTCATTATTGAATTCTATATAAATATAAGTAAAAGGATTATCACTTTGAATGGTTAATGTTTGCGTATTATATATTAATATCTCACTATCATAAGAATTATCATTAAGGATATCACTATAATCAATTCCATCTATCATGATAAGTACATTTAAAAATGTATTATCTTCTATCACAGGATGAAAAAAAGAAGGTAAAAATAATATACAAGCTAGTAATATCTGTTTTATTTTTATCATATGCATATTTTACATCTTTAATGATTCTAAAAGAATAATATATTAATAATGAATAAACATTCCAAAGTAGATTTCTTTGGTTTATATGACAATATTTTAATAATTTAACTGAATATACTGTTCAAAAAATAAATTGCTTAATGAATTGATAGATCAATCATTCGTATTAGTATTTCCTTTAATAAATATTTCAAACAATAATATGATATGTGATAATGAAATTATAAACAAAGAGGATGAATTTATGTTTGTGAAAAAAGGTAAGGATATTATTTATGAGGTAGAAGATGATAAAGTTTATAAGTTTATACCTGGCTTTTTTGGTAAAAAGAAAGTTGTGGCATATACTTTGGAAGATAATCTAATCATTGAAGGTAAATCATCGTTTGGAAAAGTTGTCGCTCATATTGAAGGAAATCAGATAATAGAGGGATTATCAGAGTGGGGAGCAGTTCTTTATACTATTGATGGAAATCGTATTGTTGAAGGGCCTTCGGAATGGGGTATGCTAGTTTATACAATTGAAGGATAGAAAAAGATGTAATTAATATTGCATAATTTAGATATGCTTTTAAGAATAAAAAAATGAAACAAATGATAGAAAAAAAGTAAAAGTGAATCTAAAGAAGAGACCCTACTTGAAGAAAAAGAACAATATCAAAGTCATAATCATAAGAATATTGATGATGTAATTGTAGATAGAATCAAAATAGATGATTTTACTATGGATTATTGTAAATTTGGAAAGGGAGAGAAAGTACTTGTTATTCTTCCTGGCCTTGCTAATCAAAGTATTATGGGCTCTGCAGATGCAGTTGCAGAAGCTTATAAAGTACTTACAAAAGATATTACTATCTATCTTTTTGAAAGAAGAAATGAACTACCTAAGACTTATTCGGTTGCAGATAATGCTCGTGATGTAGTTATTGCTTTAGAGACTCTTGCTCTTAATAGAATTAATATGATGGGAGTATCTTATGGTGGAATGACATCAATGGAAATTGCAACTAGGCATCCTGAACTGGTAGAGAAATTAATATTAGCATCCACCTCTGCAAATGTAACAGAAGAAGAATTCAAAGAAATAGAACGCTGGCTTGATATTGCCGAAAGGGGAGATGCGACTAGTCTGTATCTTGCTTTTGGCGAGGCCCTTTATCCTCAAGATGTTTTTGAACAAGCTAAATCCTTTCTGATAGGAGCAGCCAAAACTGTTACACATAATGATATAGATAGATTTATTACTTTCGCAAAGGGTATGAAAGATTTTAATATTCTAAATCGTTTAGGTGAAATTCAATGCCCTGTTCTATTTATCAGAGATAAACAAGATCGCGTCTTTGGGCTTATTGTATCTAATAATCTAATAAAACAAATGAACGATCTTACCAACTTCCAAGTATATATGTATGATGGATATGGCCATGCTGTATATGACACAGCACCGGACTTCAAAGAGCGTATGTTGGAATTTCTTAAGACTTAAATAGGCATACTAACGGTCTCACAGCGACCAAACCTCTACTTATTTCAATTAAAGGTCTTCATTGCTAAATCTGTGGCGAAACGTGCAGCATCGTTTTCTAATATCGCTATCAGTAATTACATTCACAAGTTCAATAATATTTGTAAAATCTAGAGCATCTTCTTAATATACTGATAGTTGTTATTGCTAAAATAATTCTTCCTTCATTACTTGAATATTACAATTCAAAAGAAAGATAAGCAGAGTTAAAAAGTGGAAATAATAAAGAAAAAAACTTATAGGCTTTAGAAATTGATAACAAATAACAAAAGAAAACGAAGTTTCAAGATTTACACATTATTTGTTAAACTTCGTTTTTTATTTAATCTAGTTTAAATATGATTATTACACCAAACCCATCACCAATGGTGATGGGTTTAGATAACAACACTATGGTGGAGCTGAGGGGAATCGAACCCCTGTCCAAGAGTAGTCCCACATTCAAGCATCTACAGTTTAGTCTATTTTATGATAAGACAATAAGTTTGTGTTAGACGCACACTTATTGAATTCGCTTATGAGTTTTCGAGTTATATTTATAAGCGTCATATAACCTTATCTGTTTTAATTACACACTATATTTGATAACAGCTAAACAAATAAGTGGGTCGCTGCGACGAATTTATCGTCCTTAGGCAGCGAATGCGAAACTTGTGTTTCTATTTGCGTTTAAATTTAGG
>CACZTC010000047.1 GCA_902784015.1 uncultured Erysipelotrichaceae bacterium
ATAATTAATTAATTTAACCATGCTTTCTTTAGAGATTATAGGCATATCAATAATCGCAAATCTAGAAGCTAAAGCTGCATTTAATTCTCTAGTACCGGCATATCCATAATTCATTGTGCCAATAAACCTTGTACTATCATCTAGTTTGATTCTTTCATATCCTGCAACATCTAAGACCCTTCTAAAGTCTAAGACTGAATGCAAAACAGCTAAGGCTTCATTTCTTGCCATGTTGATTTCATCTAAAACACCAAAGCCACCATATTTGGCACAAAGATAAATAGGACCTTCTCTAAAAACAACTTTATTACCATCATAAGTATCTGTACCAATTAAGTGAGAAGCATCGACATTAATATGAAAAGAAACATCCCATAATGGTCTACCAAAAGCGATAGCTAAATTTTCTGATAAAACATTTTTACCAGTTGCTTTAGGCCCTGATAAAAGAACATTTTCGCCTACTAATAAAGCAGCCAAAGCTTTTTCCCATATTTCTTTTCCATAATAAAGAAAAGTAGCTTCAGGAATTCTGTCCTTATATTTATCTAATATGCCATGAGTATTTCTAAATTCTTTCACAGCATCAATTAACTCAGCATTAATACCTTCTTCATTTAAGAACTCTAAAATATCTTTCATGATAACCTCTATTCATAATTACATAAAAGGAACATAGGTTTAATCGCAACTACTTCATCATATTCTTTTTGTGAAACTTCAACATCACTATTCAATGCTTTAAGATCTTCTTTCATCACTTCATAAGATTCTTCAACACTCTTAGCTTTACCCATCTTTATTGCTCTAATCATTCTTTCAAGTGTTGCTGGATGAGCATATCTTGCAGGAACTGGGAAATCATCATCAATATAATCTTCTAATTGTTTAACAGCATCATCCCATTCTTTTTGAACATATGCTTTATTATTTCTTCCTGTTGGTAGTACTCTACTAGCCATAATTAATAACATAAAAGCAATACCAAATAATAAGAAATAGACTGCTAATTGTGATCCTATAGCTAATTGATATAAACCAAATAAAGCTGATATAGCAGCTGCAGCAAATATTAATATAGCAACGATTCGATATGTAGGATTACCATAATCAACTACTCTCTTATGTTTAGCAGCAGCAGATAAACGATATGATAAAGCAGCATTACCATTAAGTACGCTCTTAGCATTCTCTAAAGTTTTAATAGCGGCTTTAGCTTCTGGTGTAAGATTCTTAACATATTTAGCTTGTTCTTTTAATTCTTCTATTCTTAATTTTTCTTCTGATTCTTTGCTAACAAGTTTAATTTGAGGTTGTTGCATATGTAATCTTTGTAAGAAAGTGTCAACTTCATCTTCAAATTTGAAATTGCATTGTTTTTCATTACCATTATTATATTGGACAACTAAATAAGGAATAGAACTAAACATTCCTTTACCTGTATATCCTCCCTTACTCATTGCGACGCGTTTAAAACAACGTTGAATATCAATGTAAGGAATATAATAGCGACGAGAAAAATAGAAACTATTTAAATACATCGCTTTCTTACCAAGACCACATGGTCCAACTTTTAAACATTTCTTTTTATCTTCTGCTAAATTTTCATCATCTAATTTATGATTTCCTAAAGCTGTTGGTTTGAATATCATATGTCTACCTCCAAAAATAAGGTGGAAGATAAGCCCCCACTTTTCTCCCACCTTTATCTTAACAAATCTATTTATTAATAAGTAATATTAAGCTTCAACTTTGCTAGCTGCACGTCTGAATAGAACGAACATTACAATTGCGAAGATGATACCAACTGGGTATGCAAATCCGATTGATTGTGCTGGACTTAATTTTGTGATTAAGCCTAAGCATTCGCCAGCCATGCAGAAATATGTTGAACATACAGCACTCATGAATACTGCTGGAACTACTGCAACCCAGTAATTCTTCTTTTCTTTTAATAGATACATAGCAGCAGCCCATAGTACGATACAAGCTAGAGCTTGGTTAGTGAATGAGAAGTATCTCCAAATTACACCATAGTCAATAACACCAAATGCATTACCGAAACCTAAGATAGCACCGAAACCTAAGCAAGGAATAGTTAGAGCTAAACGCTTACCAAAGTTTTCTTGATCGATCTTGAACCAGTCAGCTAATGTTAAACGAGCACTACGGAAAGCTGTATCACCAGATGTAATAGGACAAGCAATAACACCTAACATAGCTAAGATAACACCTAAATTACCCATTGTTGTCTTACATACATCATAGATAGCTACGTTTTGACCACCAGATAGTATTTCAGCTAAACCTGTGCTTAAGCCACCTGTTTTAGCATATAATGTACAACCAGCTGCAGCCCATACTAGAGCGATGATCCCTTCAGCAGTCATAGCACCATAGAATACGAAACGGCCTTGTCTTTCACTCTTTAAGCAACGAGCCATTAGAGGTGATTGTGTAGCATGGAAACCAGAGATAGCACCACAAGCAACAGTAATGAACATCATAGACCATACTGGTGTACCTGCTGCATGCATATTTCTTAAGTTAGCCCAAATTTCTGGCATTGGTTGACCACTTGTTAAAGTACCAATACCTACACCAACAGCCATAGCTATTAATGCGAAACCGAAAATTGGATAAATCTTACCGATAATCTTATCGATAGATACAAATGTAGAAATAAAGTAATAAGCGATGATTATAGCTAACCAGAATACTTTATTAGTTAATAAACCGCCTAAACCCTTTTCTGAGAATAATGTTACTAATAAGCCAGCAGGACCTACTGCGAATACAGTACCTACCATTAATAGTAAGATAACTGAAACTACGCGCATAACATTATGCATGAATCCTCCAAGATATAAACCTACAACTTCGGATATAGATGCACCATTGTTTCTTTCTGATAACATACCAGAGAAGTAGTCATGTACAGCACCTGCAAATACAGTACCAAATGTTACCCATAGATAAACGATTGGTCCCCATTGTGCACCAGTCATAGCACCAAAGATTGGTCCTAAACCAGCAATGTTCAATAATTGAACTAAGAATAGCTTCCATTGTGGCATTACTACATAGTCAACACCATCATTGATAGCTACCGCAGGAGTTTCTCTATCATCTGGTCCAAGTGTAGAGTCTACAAGAGCACCGTATGTAAAATAACCCCCAATTAGAATTGCCAAGCAAACAATAAAACTAATCATGATATTCCTCCTTTACATGTAGTTCATTACTCAACTGCTTACTATTATATTATGTAAGCGCTATCTATTTCATTAAAAAAATCACACAATTTGTGAAAAAAACTTGATTTTTATGTTTTTAGACTTGTTTTTAGAATAAAAAAAGTCGAAGGTTGATATGTTTCCCTCTTATGTAGAGGTGGGCTCCTTGGTCATCCATTAGGATTCCTATGCAATGCATAGGCCTTCAACACAAGAGTCTCCAGTC
>CACZTC010000048.1 GCA_902784015.1 uncultured Erysipelotrichaceae bacterium
CTATTTATGGCATGAACTAAATAATTATCAAAATATCCTGCCCCTGTTCTTTCTAAACTAATCTCTAATTCTTTTTTAGCTTCTTCTTCATTTTTGGCAGCCCATAAGCTCGCATTTAATTTAGAAGTTAGAAAATATGAGTCACGAGGTTTTCTTTCAACTAATGCTTTTTTCGTTATTTCTTCGCTACCTACATAAACATATGCAGTATCAAAATAATTCATTCCTGCATCCAAGAATAAATCTATCATTTCACATATTTGTGGCAAATCAAAAGAACCATCTTCTAATTTTGGCAAGCGCATTAATCCAAAACCCAACTTACCGCCAATATCATTAAATAAATCCATACTCCACCTGCCTTCCTTATTATTTATTTTAGCTTATGCTTAGGCATTATAATATCTTTTCCAGGTTGATATAATTAATTATTTCTTTATTATCTTTTAATAAATCTATCAAATCATCATTTTTCATCCATACTGTACAAGTATTTATTAAAGGATGAATACCAATTATTTTATTTTTGAATGAATAATCAATATAGCCTTTGATAATATGTTTTTTATCATTTAGTAATGCTAGAGGAGTTAATGAACCACTACTAATTCCTAATAATTTCTCCATCTTATCTTCTTTAGCTAGTTTTAATTCTTTTACCCCTAACTGTAAAGCTAATGTTTTTAATGATAATCTTCTATTAGCTTTAATACTAAATAAATAATAATTATCTTTTTCATCAACCAAGAATAAATTTTTAGCGACATCATTATTTTTATTTATTTCTTTAGCTTCTTCCATATTCATAAGAGGCTCATGATCAACCTTTTTGATTATCATTTCTTTTTCTTCTAATAGTTTCAATACTTTTTTACTATTCATAATGCGCATCCTTGTCTAATGTTTCTTTTTTTCAATTCATGATTAATCATATTTAAGATATGTCTTTTATCTTTAGCCCATAATGGAGCTATTAGATCATCTTTTTTACCATCTCCTGTCAAGCGATGAATAACGATATTACTATTTAGTCTTGCGATAATGTTTACAACTAAATCAATATATTCTTCCTCTTCTAAAGGATGATATTTTGTATTATCTTTTAAATATTCATTACCCAAATCAGTATCATATAAATAATTTAATAAATGTATTTTAATTCCATCGATATTTGACTTATTGAGATAATCAATAGTTTTATATATAGATTCTTTATCATCATATGGTAAACCTAAAATAATATGCACTATTATTGGTATATTTATTTCTTTTAATGCTTTGATTGCTTTATCAAATATTTCTAAAGAATAACCTCTACGCATCCACTTAGCACTAATTTCATTAATAGTTTGTAAGCCTAATTCTAACCAAATGAATTTATGAGGATATTCATTTTGTAGTTCATTTAATAAATCAATAACTTCTTCATTAATACAATCTGGTCTAGTCGCTATATCGATACCTTGAAAAATATCATTATCTAAAGCGGCTTTATATAATTTTCTTAATCTATCAATAGGTCCATAGGTATTAGAATAGCTTTGAAAATAAGCTATATAATCACCTTTCTTACCATCATCATGATTATAAATAAAGTCTTCTCTATTTAATACTTGCCCCTCAAAAGGAATCGCAAAATCTCCTGATCCTTTTTGTGAACAGAATATACATCCTCTATTATCAATAGTCCCATCACGATTTGGGCATGTAAAACCTGCATCTAAGGCTACTCTATATAGCTTTCGATTAAAATGCTCCTTACAATATTGAGAAAAAGAATAGTATCTCATGATATTATTCTAACATTCTATATTATTCTAAATTAGCACTGATCTCTTCTAAGGCATCTAGGATACCTTCTACTTGCGCCATCGCATTTCTTACTTGATTTAAAGCGCTATTAATTCTACTTTGGCTTAGCATATCAGTGAAGATATTATCAAAGACGAAATCTACTATTGCCAAACCATCACTACTTATTTGATCAAGTTGGAAATATTCACCTATATCTTGTAATTCATCATTTAGAATATTTAATGATTCCTGAGCAGCTCTCATGCTTCTATCTGCTTCCATCATGCGATTACGTTTAATAGCTGTCACTATCATTTTCCCGCCAAGTATATCAACAATACCCCAATTCTTAGCTGACTTTAATAC
>CACZTC010000049.1 GCA_902784015.1 uncultured Erysipelotrichaceae bacterium
GATTTATCACCAAAATTATCAAAAGTTAAATTATCAAATTCTAATTCATCTATATCTTCAATTATTCTAATCTTTTTCTTATTCTCTAAATACTCATTTATATATTTAGGTATATCCTTTTTATGTGCAGTACCAATAATAATATCTGCTTCATCAATCTGGCCATCATTTAATTGGCTATAACAACCAACCATACATACAATACAATTACTATTCTTTTTAACTTTATGTAAAGCTTTGCGACTCTTTTGGGCTGCAATATTAGTGACAGCGCATGTAAAGATAATAGCTACATCTTCTTTATCTAAAAAATCAACTCTTTCCCATCCTTCACGTATCATAAAAGAAGCGATACTTTCGCATTCATAAGCATTTACTTTACAACCTAAATTATATGTAGAAAAGCGCATTATTTCTTCGCTCCCATTATTTCTCCTATTATGCTACAAGCATAGATAGCTGCTGTTTCCGCCCTTAATATCCTATTACCTAAAGATATTTCGTCAAATTTATTTTCAATAAGATATTCAACTTCTTTTTCTGAAAAGCCTCCTTCAGGACCTATCACAATTAAACAATCATTACCTTTTTGGTATTTATTTAACAGATTATTAGCTTCATCATGTATTTTTTCATAGGCAATGAAATTTTTATCTTTTTTATAATCAATAAGCTTTTTAAAAGGAATTGGCTCCATTATATCTGGAATAATATTTCTTTTGCATTGTTGGGCTGCTTCTAAAGCAATCGTCTTATAACGATCACTTTTATCTTTTTTATTTTGGACTATACATCTTTCACTAATAAAAGGAATAATCTTAGTTACACCTAATTCTGTAGCTTTTTGGATAACTAATTCAAATTTCTCTTTTCTAATTAATGCCATAGCTAAAACAATATCATTAGCTAATTCATTAATATTATTATCAACTTCAAAAACCTCACCCACAAATATGCCATTATCCATATATGCTTTAGCTAAATATGCTTTTGAATTATAAACTAAACGAACAATTTCATTGTCTAATCTAACAACATTATAGGCATGATGTTTTTGTTCAGCATTAAATATATATTTTTTACCAATATATAATTCTTCATCTATAAAGTATTGTTGCATGTATATTATTTTATTGCTTAATTAAATAGAAAAAAAGATGTTAAGACATCTTTTTTACAATGTAATTACCTAAAGATTGTACAAATTGTACAAATATGATAAGTATTAATGAACAAACAATCAAATAAGGTGTCGAATATTTTTGATATCCATATCTTATCGCAATATCACCTATTCCGCCTCCTCCAAGCGTTCCTGCCATAGCAGAATAACCTAATAAATTAATAATTAATAAGACAATACCATTTAACATCCTTGGAATAGATTCTTTAAAATATACTCTAAATAATATTTGTAAATTATTAGCACCAAATGATTTAGCAGCTTCAATAATTCCAGCATTGGTTTCTCTTAGGCTTGTTTCAAATATGCGGGCTATAAAAGGAATAGCGCTAACGGTTAAAGGAACAATTGCAGCTGTTGTACCAATAGACTTTCCAGCTAAGGCTCTAGTTAAAGGAATAATAACAACCATCAATATCACAAATGGAAAGCTTCTAAATACATTAATTAAGAAACTTAATATTTCGTATAAAGGTTTATTTGGTTTTAAACCATCTGGCGCGCTTAAAGTAAGAATGATAGCTGGAATAATGCCAATAATAATGGAAAATAAAGATGCAAAAAAGACCATATATAATGTTTCTAATGAAGCTTTTAATAGAATATTAGCCATCCTTATAATTCCTCCCAAAGAACATTTTCTTTTTCTAAATATTTGATAACATCTTCTTTATTTTTGGCTTCAAAATTAATCACAAGAGATCCATAAATATTAGAACGGAAATCTTCAAGTTTAGCCCATACAATACTAAAATCAACATTCAATTCTCTTGCCATTTTTGTTAAGACAGGCTCAGATGTTTTATCCGTAAAGAATAATTGAATATTAATACCAGCTTCAGGCAATAATGTACTTTCATCTTGTAAAAATGTCTTAACTTCTTTAATTGGATGTACAAATAAATCTTCTGGTTTACCTTCAGCTAATACTTGTCCATCTTTTAAGAATGATACTCTTTGACAAATCTGTTTCACGACTTCCATTTGATGCGTTACTACAACGATAGTTATACCTAATTTTTTATTGATTTCTTGTAAAAGCGTTAATATTTCTTTAGTAATAGATGGATCTAAAGCAGAAGTTGCTTCATCGCATAATAGAATCTTTGGATCTAAAACTAATGCTCTAGCGATAGCGACGCGCTGCTGTTGACCACCAGATAATTCGCTTGGCCTCGCATTCTTTTTATCATCTAAGCCAACTAGAGATATTAATTCATTTATCTTCTTTTTGGCTTCCTCGCTTTTTGTATTAATACCCCAGAATTTCATAGGCAATTCTACATTTTCATAAACATTTAATCTTGTTAATAGATTAAAGTCTTGAAATATCATACCCATCTGTTTTTGTAGATTACGTAATACTTTAGAATCTTTATTACTAACTAAAACATTATCAATTAATATTTCACCATCTTGATAATCTTCTAAACCATTAATGCATCTTAATAATGTAGATTTACCAGCTCCACTTTGACCAATGATGCCATAGATCTCACCATCATTAATTGTTAAAGAGATTCCCTTAAGAACCTCTAAATTATTAAAACTTTTACATACTCCTTTAATCTCAATCATTTATAATCCGCTTCTAATTAAGTGGTTTTCCTTCTGGATCAACAAATGAAGGTATTACAGCCCCTTTATATGTATTTTCAATATAATCTTTTACTGCGTCACTAGTAATAGCTTTAACTAAAGCATTTATTTTATCACTACCTTCGCTACCTTCTTTAACAACTATATAATTTGTTCTTCTTACGCTAGTCTCTTCATTGAATTGTTCAACAATAAGTGCTCCCCCTAATTTTTCAGGTAATTCAGCTTCTAAAGCATAATTACCATTAATAACTGCAGCAGTTAAATCATCTAAAGCTCTAGGTAAACTAGCAGCTTCAATAGGTGTAATAACTAAATCATGAGGATTTAAATCTTTATTACCATTTAATTCAGCTTCACTGCCTGTTCCTTTTAAATGTCCAGCTGCTACTAAGAATTCAATTGCACGATTATAATTATCAGTATCATTAGGAACACCTATTGTAGAGCCATCATCTAATTCCCATTCTGTATCAGCTGAATAAACTTTAGAATATAAACCCATTGGTTCAATATGCACACCAGCTACGGCCACTAAATGTAATCCACCATTTTCATTTTGATCTTTCATATAGCCTAATGTTTGGAAATAGTTTGCATCTAATGATCCTTCTTCTAAAGCAGTATTAGGAGTTACATAATCATTAAATTCAACTACCTCTAAAGTCCATCCATCTTTTTCTAGTTCCTTAGCTACAACATCTTTTAGAATTTCTGCATGAGGAACTAAAGTAGCACCAACTTTAATAGTCTTATCTCCATTAGAAGAACTACTTGAATTAGTACAACCTAATAAGCTAACTGTAAGTAATAATGCGAATAATGTTTTGATAATTTTGTTCATAATTTTTCCTCCCTTTTCTTTTTCTTGAAGAGGACTTTTAAATAAAAAACGCCCTCATAAGGACGTTATTACACGTGTTACCACCTTAATTCAAAATAACCTCACGATTATTTCCTCTTCAAGTACGCTGAACATATATCAGATATACTCTATGCCTGTAACGGGACAGCCCGATATAGCCTACATTTCGACTATATAGCTCCAAGACCATGTTCATTTAATCTTTCAGTATCTTCTTTCAGCTTGCGAAGACTCTCTTTGACTTGCCAATTAAACTACTCTTCTTTTCGTCGCTTTGTAATAATAATACACTGTTTGAAAACGTTGTCAACATATATTTTCAAGCTATTTTCATAAAAAGAAAAGATTTTCATATGATATAATCCTTACATGAATAAATATATTAATAAACAAATTAAAGAATTATTAAAAGAAGAAGATATGATAGCAGCTTTAAGTAATATAAGTGCTTGTATCATGGAAAACTATGAGGATTTAAATTGGGCAGGATTTTATTTAGTAAAGAATAATGAATTAGTATTAGGCCCTTTTCAAGGTAAAGTAGCATGTACTCATATACCTTTTGATAAAGGAGTTTGTGGAAAATGTTATCGAGATAAAGCTACACAAAGAATAGATAATGTTTTAGAAATAGAAGATCATATTGCCTGTGATAGTAATAGTCGAAGTGAATTATGTGTGCCAGTAATAGTTGATGATGAAGTCATAATGGAAATAGATTTAGATTCACCTAATACAAATAGATTTACTCTAGATGAAGAAAAAGAGATGCAAGAAGCATCTCTTGATATCGCAAAAGCTTATATAGAAAATAAATGGCCTAATTAATTAGGCCATATTATTTATCCTCTACGGAAGAAACCAGGTATAATATTGTCTTCGTCGTTTGAATCAAATGATAAATCATCTTCATCAACAACTACTCCATTACCAGTAATAATTGTAGTTGTCTTCTTATCGTCATCATTTGTTACTACTGTAGATTTAGGTAATTCAAATCCAGTTGCGATAACACTAACAATAATAGAATCGCCTAACTTTTCATTGATAGCTACACCAAAAATAATATCAATATCATTACCTGCAGCATCTCTAATGAAATCAACAGCACCACTAGCATCATAAGCAGACATGCTAGTACCACCAGTCACATTAACAATAGCGCTCTTTGCGCCACGAATTTGCGCTTCAAGTAATGGTGATTGAATAGCTCTTTCAGCTGCTTCTCTAGCTTTATCTTCGCCATCAGCCATACCAATTCCAAATAAAGCAGATCCTTGACCTTCCATAACTGACTTAATATCAGCAAAATCTAAATTGATAACAGCTGGAACTGCGATTAAGTCAGTGATAGTTTGTACACCTTGACGTAATACATTATCTGCTTCCTTGAATGCATCTTCAAAAGGAATATGACCAATTACTTCTAACACTTTATTATTAGAAATAATAATTAAACTATCTACATATTCTTTTAATTGTTCTAAACCTTGTTCAGCTTGAACTGTTCTTTTTGTACCTTCAAAAGCAAATGGCTTAGTTACAATACCAACAGTTAAGCAACCTAATTCTTTTGCGATTTTCGCAAATAATGGAGAAGCTCCTGTTCCAGTACCACCACCAAGACCAGCAGTTAAGAAAACCATATCAGCACCTTCCATTGCTTGTCTGATTTCTTCCTCACTTTCAACTGCAGCTTTACGGCCATTATCTGGATTACCTCCAGCACCTAAGCATTCCTTACCTAATTGAATTTTGTTGGCTACAGGGGAAACTTCAAGAGCTTGTAAATCTGTGTTTGCTACATAGAATTCAACACCTTGAACACCTTCCTGTACCATACGGTTAACAGCGTTACTACCAGCGCCACCAATACCGAACACTTTAATTTTTGCTACCTGATTGTACGTTAATTCCATAGTAATATACCTCTTTATGAACTCTTCCTTCCATCCGTAAATAGACCTTTTAATTTATTTGTTATTGTATCTTCTTTATTAGAAGATTTTTTATTGCGATATGAGACAGATTTAATAAAAGCATCCATGTCAATGCTATCATTAACCATACCTAAAATAGGTAATTTATCTTGATATGCATACAATAATCCTAGAGCACATGTTAAACCTGCATAACGTGCTCCAAGAGTATCAGGTATATAATACTTAGTTTCAACACCTAAGCGTTTTTGAACAAGCACATCAAGACCCTCGGTCTCACCACCTTCGCCTGTAATAATAACAGTAGTTTCACCTGCTTGCAAGATTGGAACACATGTTTTTTCAACAGCATCTAGCCAAATTCCGATATTATCTTTAACGCAATTCGCCAATTCTTCTTCACTTAATGTATGTGTTTCATTCTCATCATTCCATATATGAACAGGACTAGAAGATAAAACATCTTGATCCAAGCGGACATTATATTTTAATAAATCTACACTAACATTAGATGATAATGCATATTTTTCGCTTACTGAACTAGCGATATTACCTAGACCAGCCCCCAAAACTGCTGAAGTAGTATAACGTCCTTGTTTTAATAAACCTAATGTTGTTGTTTCTCTTTCTACTTTTAATACTACTATTTGTTTATCAATAGATTGTTCTAATAAGGCAGCTTCTTTAGCGATAGCATATATATCCATAAAGATATCTAATATCTCTAATCCGGCTTTTTCAACACAAGTTACTATTTCATATGTATATTCTTTATCTGCACATAATAAATCAATATCTACAGACATTTGTTTACATTTATCACCTAATGGAATTCTTCTTGTACTAATACCATTAACAGTATATTTTACTGGTGTAGCTTGAACTAAAGCATATTGATTACCAACATCTACCCCATTAGCTTTCTTAATCGCATTACGGACATCTTGAATAGTAACAGTTCCATCAATACCTTCAATATCTACTTGCGCTTTAAAACTGAATCTTTTCATTTTATATGAAGGAATAGCTAATACTACTTTATTTACAGAAGCCCCTAATTTTTTAAGAACATTCTCACGAGCAACCGAAATAGCTTCAATTACATTTTGAATATTATTTATCTTATCAAAAGAAACACCATCGCATTTAACGCGCTCTACAGTTAAAATATTTATACGAGAATTAAAAAACTCGCCAACAATCAAACGTACCTCATGATCAGCAAGTTCTAAAGATGAAAAAAGTTGTTTATTACTCACTTGGCATCTCCTTTCATATACGTATTATAATACCACAATTAATAACTAAATATAAATGAAAGTTATTCAAAAAATATTGCATTAAGCGTTAAGATATGATAATGTAAACAAGCGTAAAAATAAAGGAGGAATGATATGTCTAGAACTTGTGCAGTTACTGGTAAAAAGGCAATGTCAGGAAATAAGCGTTCACACTCTTTACGTGCTACAAGACGTAAATGGAATGTAAACTTACAAAAGGTGCATATGATTGTTGATGGAAAACCTACAACAATGAAAATATCAGCTCGTGCGCTTAAGACATTAAAAGGAAAAGCCGCTAAATCAGCTAAAGTAGCAGAACAGTAATTAATTAGTTACTGTTTTTTTTATCATTACTTTGAATGATTAATACTTTTCCTTCCTTTATAGATATATTTGCATTATCCCCTACTATTTCATTAGAAATAGTATATAAATCATTACATGTTAGTTTTCTATCAGATAATGGATAAATAACTTTATCTAGAGATACAATTGTATCTTCTAGCGCAAATATTGATAAATATTCATAATTAGCTTTAGCTATTTCATAATCACCTTCATTTAATGAGAATACTCTATTTTGAGTATCAATTAAGAATACTTTCAAAGGATATTTATAAATTAAACGTAAATTGATAATACTATGATCAATTCTTCCTCCAAATCCTTCTAATAACCATATTTCTTTATAGCCTCTTTTAATACATTCATTAATTGCTGCTTCGCTATCAGTATCATCTTTTCTTTTTTCTAGAATAATTACTTCTTTTGAATTATTTTGTATAACTTTCTTTTCTTCTTCACTGCATGAATCAAAATCACCAATACAAAATTCGCAATTAATCCCCTCTTTTAAGGCTAATAAAGCTCCTTTATCAACTCCGATATAATCATAATCACCTTTAGGAATAAAAGATGTATTAGGTAATATAATAATCGCTATAGTTTCCATAAAGCTTCTATCGTCTTCTTTATATCATTATTAAAAATAAATGAACCTGCAACTAATACATCAGCACCATTTTCGCTACAGATTTTGCCTGTTTCTATATTAATCCCTCCATCAACTTCAATTAATGGTGCATAATCACTTTCATCAATCCATTTTCTTAATTGATTTATTCTTGAAGGTGTATCTTCAATAAAAGCTTGACCACCAAAACCAGGCTCTACTGACATTATTAAAAATAAATCAAAATATGGTATCAATTCTTTTAAACATTTAATATCCGTCTTTGGTTTTAAAGATAATCCTGCTTTTGCCCCATTCTCTTTTATCTTTTTAGCTAAAGCAATAATATCTTCATTATTATCAAATACTTCATAATGGAATGTAATAATATCTGCTCCTGCCTTAATAAATACATCACTGAAATAATTTGGATCTTCTACCATGATATGTACATCTTTAATTAAATCAGAGCCTTTCACAAAAGCTTTTAATATATCTGGTCCAAAAGATAAATTAGGCACAAAATGGCCATCCATAACATCAAAGTGCATCCACTTTGCTTTAGATTCATTCAATTCTTTTAATTGATTTAAGGTATCTTCATAATGTAATGATAAAACTGATGGTGCTACTATCATTAATATTTCTCCCTTCTATTCTTAATTACTCTTAATACTTCAATATAATTATTATATCTATTAACTGGAATTAAACCTTTTTCCATTGCTTCTTTAATCTTACATCCAGGTTCATTCTCATGAATACAATCATTAAATCTACATCCTGTTAAATATGGAATAAAATCAGGTATTGTATGAGCTAATTCATCTTTTTCAATATGTGAGAAATCTAATGAACTAAAGCCTGGTGTATCAGCAACAAGCCCTGAGCCAACAATAAATAATTCATTATGTCTAGTTGTATGTTTACCTCTTCCTAAAGCTTTAGATGTTTTTTGGGTAGCTAAATGGAATTCAGGATTTAATTTATTCAATAATGTACTTTTTCCTACCCCACTTTGTCCAGTTAAAACTGAAACTCTATTGCTTAATATTTCTGCTAGACTAGGATCTAATGATGTTTTAGCTGTTCTTATAACTTGAATATTACCTCTTTCATATTCCTGTATCATTTCTTCTATTTCATCTGAATAATCCAAATCACATTTAGTAACGCATAAAACAGGTTTAATATTCTCATGCATTATTAACATTACTAAGCGATCTACTAAATTAATAGAAAAATCAGGATCTTTAGTACTCATAACAATTATTGCTTGATCAACATTAGCGACGCTAGGTCTAATTAGTTTATTTGAACGTGGTAATATTTTTTGAATAACATATCTACCATCGATTTCTTCAAATTCCACAAAATCACCAGCTGAAGGAACTATTTGTAGACGTATTTTTCCCATAAGTATAGCATCATACTTATTCATATCTTCATCTAATAATGTATATTCTTTAGAAACTATTTTAATTATTCTTGCCTTCATTCATCCCTCATTATTAATAATAGAATAATAAAATATAATTATCTTCTTTTTGAATATATGATTCGCCTACAGTAGGTTCAACTCTTATAACCACACCATAATTTAATTTTTCTCTTTCTTCTTCAGATAGATTTGATTTATCAATTTCAGAAGTTAATACAGTTAAGCCACTGGCTTCTAATTGCGCTACTACATCACTAATTGGTCTACCAATAATATCACTAGGAATTATAGTACTTTGATAACCAGCATAATATAGAGTTAAATTAGCTGCTAAAGTAGGATCATATAGTTCTCCAGCATTAATCGATTCTTGTTTAAATATTACTCCTGGCGCAACTGATTCATTATTTTCTTCTATATAAGTTACTCTTATATTCTTATATTCTTCTTTTGATTCAATATAATTTTGCATATCCGTTAAGGACATATTTAAAGCAGCAAAGTCTTCAATATAAATACCTTTACCAGTTGATATAACAACTTTAATACTGCTGCCTTCTTCTACTTGGGTATAACCATCTGGCTCCATATCAATGATGATATCTTTATCAACATTGGTAGTTAATTCATAACCAATATCATCATCTAATGATAATGAATTACTTTCTAATAATTCTATTGCTTCATCTTTACTTAAGCCTACAACATTAGGTACACTAACCATCTTAGGGCCAAAATTAATAACCCCATTTAAAAGTAAAGCAAAGAAAGTACCAATAGCTAAAACAGCTAAGACTGCCGCAATTAAAACACCTAATAAAACATTATTCTTTTTCTTTGGCTCTTGTTTAACTTCAACTTTTGGTTTACTTCTAGCAATTGGTTGTTTATTTACATTATTGTTAACATTAGTATTCTTTTTTATAGTAGGTAAGACTAAAGGTTCTTCATTTCTTCTACTTTCTTCTAAGCATGTTAATAAATCATTATACATAGCTTCGCAGCTTCTATATCTTAAAGAAGGTTCTTTAGCTGTAGCTTTGGTAATAATATTTTCAATTGATTGGGGAACTGAAGGATTGATTGAACAAATACTTTTCATTGGATCCCTCATATGTCTTAATGCTACTTGCACAGCTTGATCCGCTTTAAAAGGAACATCCCCTGCTAACATTTCATAAAAAACAATTCCTAAAGCATAAATATCTGATTGTGGTGAAGCAGATTCACCTTTAGCTAATTCTGGAGCTAAATAATGAACTGAGCCCATCACATTATTAGCTTGGGTTAATTGCATACTACCTTTGGCGATAGCTATACCAAAGTCTAATATCTTAACTGAACCATCAGACTTTACAATGACATTTTGTGGTTTAATATCACGATGGATAATACCTCTTTTATGAGCTTCCATAGTTGCAGAAGTTAATTGTTTCATGATATCAACTGCTTCTTCATTAACTAAAGGAGCTCTATTTCTAATTACTTGTTTTAAAGTTTTACCGGGAACATATTCCATAACAATATAATGATGATTTTTATATTCACCAACATCATATATTTCAACAATATTTGGATGTGCAAGTGCAGTCGCCGCTTGAGCTTCTCTTTCAAAACGTAAAATACTTACAGCATCTGTATTAAGATCTGATCTTAATATTTTTATTGCGACCTCCCTATTTAAAACGGTATCAACTGCACGGAAAACATCAGCCATACCACCTTGGCCAATATGTTGTATTACTTCATAACGATTAGAGATAACATTATTCTTTGCCATAATTATTATCTCCTTCAAAATCAATGATAATGATAGTTATATTATCAAAGCCACCTGCATCTAGTGCATATTTTAATAATTTACGTGGCTTCATTGATAAATCTATTTCTTCATTCTTAACTACTTCAGCTATATCATCATCTTTAACATAACCATGTAATCCATCAGAGCATAGTAATATACCTCTAAGTTCCTCATGATGAATATCTATATCTGCTTTAACGCTTTCCCATACACCAAGAGCATTAGTTAAAACATTCTTTTTAGTAAAATTCTTAGCCTCTTCTTGACTTAATTCGCCATGGGCTAACATATCATTTAATAATGTATGATCGCTTGTTACTTGTTTTATACTAGATTCATTAGTCCATGTATAACAACGACTATCACCAATATTAATAATGAAAACACCAAACTTGGTAATCATTGCTGCGCATAAAGTTGTACCCATTCCTTTTAATTGAATATGTTTTTTTCCATATTCATAAATAATCGTATTAGCTCTTTCAATATGTTCTTCTATCCATTCAACTATTTCTCTTTCACATGAAAAACATTCAACTTCCGAAAAAGCTTTAGAAAAATGCGATACTGTTAATCTACTAGCTATATCGCCACCTAAATTACCACCAATGCCATCTGCAACTATCGCAAAAATATCATCTGCTTGATTTGTAGCGATGACATAACTATCTTGGTTATTTTTTCTAACTAATCCTCGATCAGTAATTCCTGAATATTTCATTTGTTATATTTTACTCTCAATTGTCCACAAGCTGCATCTATATCTTCACCATGCTTACTTCTTAAAGTAGCTTTTACACCATTTTTCATTAGTAAGTCATAAAAATGTAATGCTGCTTTATCATTTGATGAAACATAGCCATTTTCATCTACTTCATTATACGGAATTAAATTGATATATGCATTATATCCTTTAATTAATCTTGCGAGTTCTACTGCATTTTCATCATAATCATTAATATTATGCAACAATATATATTCAAAAGTTAATCTTCTATTATTATCAATAGAATATTCTTTTAAAGCTTCCATTAATTCTTCTAAAGGATAAGCCTTATTGATAGGCATTAGTTTACTTCTTAATTCATTATTAGAAGCATGTAATGAAATGGCTAAATTATATTGGAATTTACCTTTTGAGAATTCTTTTATTTTAGGTACTATACCGCAAGTTGAAATAGTAATATGTCTAGCGCCAATTGCTAAACCAAAATCAGAATTAATAATAGATGCAAAATTTAATACATTATCATAATTATCAAAAGGTTCGCCCGTACCCATTATTACTACATTACCAATTCTTTTATCTTCTTTATCTAATATTTTTTGAACATATAAAACTTGACCAACAATTTCGCCACTAGTTAAATCTCTTTTCTTCTTAAATAAACCTGAGGCACAAAAAGTACAGCCCATATTACAACCAACTTGAGTTGATACACAAATGCTTTCACCAAAATGAAAATGCATTAAAACTGTTTCAAAACTAGAACCATCTTCTGCCTCAAATAAAAATTTGATTGTCCCATCTTTAGAAATTTGTCGATTAATCTCTTTAAAAGGATTAATCACAAAATTATCTTTAAGCTTATTAATTAACTCTTTTGATAAATCAGTCATTTCATCAAAAGTATCTATTCTTTTTTTATATAGCCAAGAATATATTTGTTTAGCACGATATTTTTTCTCGCCACTTACCAACAAATATTCTTCTAAATCTTGATATGTATAATCATAAATTGTTTTCATAGGAATTATTCTACCACTAGTTATGAAATTCTTCTTAAAACACTTAAATAAAAACCATCTGCATTATCTTCAAAAGGAAATAAAGTATTTTCAAATTCAAGAGTAAAATTAGGATTTTTATCTATGAATTTAGCTATTTGTTTTTCATTTTCTTTTTTATTTAATGAACATGTACTATATACTAATAAGCCCCCAATTTTTAATGCATTACAATTATTATTCAATATCTTTTCTTGCGTAATAATTAATTCATCAATATCACTAGGCTCTAAATGATATTTAATTTCAGGTTTATGAGATAAATCACCTAAGCCAGAGCATGGTGCATCAATAAGAATACGATCAAAGCTTCCATTTTGAAATCTTTTTTCTCTTGCATCATTGATTCTAGTTTCTACAATATCTACACCTGTCTTATCCATTAATTGTTCAATTAGTTTAATTCTATGTTCATGAATATCGCAAGCAATAATCTTACCTTTATTATTCATTAGCATCGCAATTTCTTGCGTTTTAGTGCCTGGAGCAGAACACAAATCTAAGACTTCCATCCCTTCTTTAACATCTAAATATTTAACTACTTCCTGTGAATGTAAATCTTGGATTAATATTTCACCATTATTAAATTCATCAAATGTTAAAATATTATCTTTTGAAATAAAAGCATATTCATCTATAAAAGTAATATCATGCTTATTAATAAATTCATCTTTATTAATCTTCAATGTATTTATACGACCATATATATTAGCTTTTTGGATATTGCTTAATGCTATCCTTTCAGCTATATCTTTCCCATAATGACTAGTCCAAAGATCAATTATCCACTTAGGATGACTTGTTTTTATATATAAATCATCATAATAAATAAAGCCTCTATCTAAGACTTTATGTAATATTGAATTCACAAAGCCTTTTTTATGTTTATCTACTAAATTAACAGCCTCATTAATGATTGCATAATCCGGTACTTTATCCATATAAAACATTTGATAAATACTCATATCAATAATTAAAGCAGTCTTAAGATCTCTCTTTTTAGCTAAATCATCCCATTGTTTTTCTAATAAGATATAGTTTCTAAGTGTGCCATAGACAAGATTACTAATAAAAGCTTTATCTTCTTTAGAAAAAGTTTCATCTAAAGAGCGTAATAAAATATTCGCATATGCATTATGCTTAAATACTTTATATAAAATATCTAATACTATTTCTCTACTTGACATTTATTCTAAAAATATTGGATTTACATCAACTTTTAAACCTGTTAAATCAATACTTTCTTCATTAATTAGTGATCTAACAGCTTTCTTCATTTCTTCCAAATCCCTTCCTTTCATAATAAGACGATAGCGATATTTATCAGCTAATTTAATTAATGAAATAGGCCCTAATAAACTAAAATCACCTTTTAATCTTTTATATATTTCATTAGCTAGATTCTCTGCTTTATTTTCATTTTTTAAAGATATTAATA
>CACZTC010000050.1 GCA_902784015.1 uncultured Erysipelotrichaceae bacterium
CTTTACTAATTTCATATTATGAGAAAATACATGATATTGAAAAGGTCAAAGAATCTCTTAAAAAACAATATGCAATTCAAAAGAAACAAGAAAAAGAAGCAAGATTAGTAAGAAAATATTCTATTAAATTCGCAAATATGATTCATGATATTTCGCAAGAAACAAAAAAAGCACAAAGTGAAAATGTTATCCTACAGATTCAAGCTAATACTGATGCGCTTACTAATTTACCAAATAGAAATGCAATGAATAAATATCTTTCTAAGAAATTTGAAGAAGCACAGAATAATAAAACCTTCTTTGGCATAGGTATTATTGATGTGGATTATTTTAAACGTTATAACGATGTTTATGGCCACCAAATGGGTGATGCTTGTCTAAAGAAAATTGGCGAAGCATTATTGACTTTCTCTTCTAATCCAAATCTATTCTGTGCAAGATATGGTGGCGATGAATTTATTGTTGGCTATTTTGGTTTAGATGATAAAGAAATATCTAAAATTTCTAAAGCTATGCAAAAAGAAATCGAAGTAGCTACATCCCATATTAAAAAACAAACACAAGAGCCAATACATATATCCCAAGGTATTTATAATAGAATCCCTGATGATAATTTAAAGCTATGGGATTATTTATCTTATGCTGATAAAAAATTATATAAATTAAAAAAGAAATTATCTTCTTAAATTATTAATAATTCTTAAATATTATCTAATTAAACTATAATTTATCTTTTGTCATGAGACAATATAAGCATGAAGCTAGATAAAAATCAAAGATATCGCTCTTATTATTCATATTAGTTTTTCTATGTTTTTTAATAAATCATATAATAGCTATTAAGAATTATTCTGTTTATTACCAAAAGGCTTTTCAATATGAAAGATATCAAGGACAAATAATCGAAGTAGCATATGATGATCATTTATTCTTTCAAAATCATTCTGGGGTTGAATGTCCTATAGGAGACGAGAATGAAGCTAAAGAATGGTTTCTTGAAAATATCGATATCTTTCATAAAAAAATCGCTTCTATGGTACTTGGCATGAGCGTCCCTATTACTTTTTTCGCATTATTATTCTTGACTTATTCTTTATCTAAGAATATTCAATCTATCACAAAACCATATTTAGTAATATTAGGCATCTATATCATTTATATATCTATTATTATGATTATATTTTTAATATTTAGACTTCCTTTAATATTAAAGAATATATATTACTATCTAGCTATTATCATTTCCTCCTTAATCATGAGCCAAACAATTATAGCCATTAGCTTATTTTTATCTCAAAGAAAATATCCTTTCTTATTATCTTTTATGATTATCCCCTTTTGCGTCATCTTACTTTATGTTTCTTTTTATATTTCATATAGAATACAAGAACCTCAAAAGATAGAATCATTTGATTATATAAGTGATATTGATGAGCGTTTTAATGATCCTGACTATGCTGAAATAATTTATTACGATGAAGAAGAAAATATCATCATTATTGAAGAAGATAAATATCCAGCAGAATATATAGATAATCCTGAAAGTGTTAATGGTATAAGTCGTTATCTTTTATATTTTGAAGAATTAATTAATCCAAGCTCTCAAATAATTCAAAATTATGTGATTACTGAGGATAAGCCTATATCTATTGTAGGACCATTAAAGCTTCTACTTTGGTTTATTCTTATTAATCTTTTTAATAAAAAATATAATTATCTCAATAAAGAAAAAGAAATCTCAATTATATAGTATTGAATAAGCTATTCAAACAAATTATTCATCTTTACTTTTCAAACTAGAAAAGCCATTTTTCAAAAATATATCTATACTACATCTATGTTTATCCCACTCTTCATCAATTACCTATTTTTATATCTTCGCTATAATGTTCTTCAATATATTCTAAAGCCTTTAAAATGGTGCTAGAAGATTTTGTTTCCATAACAGGAAGCGTAGTCAATTCATGCCTTTTATCTTTTTCTTGTTCTCGCGATATTCTTATTAATAAAGACTTTAATAAACTTTCTGTTTCTTCAATAAAGAACTTTTTTTGTTCCCTATATATTTCCATGATTTCATATATTTTATCTGCTATTTCAGGATATTCTTTATCATGAAAATAGAATACGCCACTATTAATATTATCAAGTAAATTATTAGCGTCTCTAGCATTAGGGAAATTATTTGCGATTAAATTATCTGCATCTATAAATAAATATTCCCAATGGCTTTTAGTACCAGGTTTACTATTAGTAGTATGGGGAAAGTTTTTAGTAATAACAGTGATCCAACCTTTACTATAATCACGTATTTCTTCACCAAATTCCATTGTCCCTTCGCCAAAACGGCATACACCTATTTCTAAATAATTATGGAAATGTAAAACATCAATATCTATACCATACTCTCTTATCCAAGAATCGCCTAAAAGAGTATACTCCTTTTTCCATATTATAATAACGAAATTCAATCTTATCTTTTTTTACCATTATTTCTCTCCCCAAAAATATAAGGTATTATCAACTATATTTTAGCGAATATATAATGACTAACCAAACAATCAGCCCATAATCACTCTCTTTACCTAAAACAAAACTCAATCTATCAATTATTTAGTGTAAAATAATAAGGATTATGTCTACTGGATTAATATTTTCAGCTGTATTAACTTTACTTGCAGGGATTGGTGTCTTTCTTGTTGCTTGTTCAATGATGAGCTCCAATTTAGAAGCTGCAGGTAGTAAAAAATTAAAAGAATTATTCTCAAAAACATCAGATAATAAATGGCTAGGTGTTGGGATTGGTGCTGCTGGTACTGCTGCTATACAAAGCTCAGGTGCTACTACAGTCATGGTTATTGGTTTCGTCAATGTTGGAATATTAACTTTGAAACAAGCAGCAGCTATTATCTTTGGCGCTAATATTGGTACAACTATAACTGGACAAATTGTCGCCTTAGGAATGTTTGGAAAAGGCAGCCTTTCAACAACTGTTATCTTTTCTGCTTTTGCGGGAATTGGTGCTTTTTTAATCACTTTCGCAAAAAAGCAAAAGCTGAAAACAATCGGTGGCATATTAGCTGGCTTTGGAATGTTGTTTATTGGTTTAAATATCATGAGTACTTCCATGGAATCATTTGCTAAAGATGCCTTAGTTATAAATTTCTTAGCTAGCATTAAAAATGTCTTACTATTAGTTGCGATTGGTGCTCTATTAACAGCTATTGTTCAAAGCTCTTCCGTTATGACTTCCGTTGCGATTACGATGGTCGTAGCAGAATTAATCACCATTGATCAAGGCATCTTCTTAACAATGGGGTCTAATATCGGATCTTGCGTTGTCGCTTTAATTGCGGGGACTTCTGGCGGTATTAATGCCAAAAGAACTGCCGGTATTCATTTAATATTTAATACCATCGGTGTTCTTTTCTTTCTATTATTATTTGGTTTATTATCACTAATTACAGGAGGCTCTTTTTCAATCGGCTCTTTCTTTGCGAATGCTTTTCCAAGCGCTCCGCAATTACAATTAGCTATGTTCCATACTGTCTTTAATGTTGGAACTGTATTAATTATGATGCCTTTTATTCAATTACTAGTTAATATCGTTGAAAAGATTATTCCTGAAAATACTAATGATGAAAGCACACCTAAACTTCGTTATTTAGATGACCATATGTTAAGAACTCCAGTTATTGCGATTGATCAATTAAAGAAAGAAATCTTATATATGTCTTCGATTGCTATGGAGAATTTCTTTAGATCACTATATATGATTACA
>CACZTC010000051.1 GCA_902784015.1 uncultured Erysipelotrichaceae bacterium
AGGATTATTTGAAATAAATGAAGTAGACGATAATATTAAAGAATTAATCGATAATATTTTTAGTAATGAAATAATTGAATCTATATCTAGAATATGTGAGCGCTACGATATAGAAATAGATGATGTTAGAAAATATGATGTCTATAAAATAAACACTAATAAAGCTACTAAAATACTAAAGAAAGCTTCCGAAAGAGAAGCAACAAATTATGAAAAGTATCTTAGTAAGAAAGACTTTAATGTACCTATATATTATGGAAAATATATGGATAAAGAAGATTTATGGATAATCTTAGAATGCATTGAAGGCGAAGACTTGCGCAATATGACAGATGAATTAGCTAAAGAAGCTGCAAATAGTATTGTTCAAATACAAAATGCTTATTGGGACTGCCCTGATACAGATAGATATGACGCATATATAAAAAGAATTAATAAAAGATATTCATATATTCAAAGAGATGATACTATTGCTAAAGCATATAAATTATTCTTAGATCGTCAATTAACTTGTCCAAGAACTATGTCTAATGGTGACTATTTTGCATTTAATGTGATAAACCATAATAACAAAGTATATATAATCGATTGGGGCTTTAGTGGCATTATGCCCTATTCTTTAGATATCGCAAGATTTATCGCTCACGCCACAGAAGATAAAGTCCCTTTCCCTTTTTATATGACTGATAAACAAAAAGAAATCTATGTAAATCGCATATATGAATTATTAAATATAAAGCCTGATTATGAACAATATCTTTACGATATCAAGCTTGCCATCTTGAATGAATATGTCGAATTCATAGAAGCTGACGAGGATGAAGATAATTGGTATCTAGAGAAAGCTATTAGTCTTTCCAAAGAGATATTAGAATAAAATATATAAAAAGAAAGATAATCATGATAATCAAAGAAGTTATAGATCAAGCAGAAAAACAAAATATTACTAGAATTATTTTAGAAGCATTACCTGAATGGTTCGGAATTATTGAAGCACGCGAAGCTTATATTAAAGAGTGTTACAATCAAATATTTTTTGCTGCATATGATAAAGATATTCAAGTTGGCTTCATATGCTTAAAAGAAACAGGAAAAGATACAACTGAAATATCTGTAATGGGCGTTTTAAAAGATTATCATAGAAAAGGTATAGGTAGAGAATTATTCTTAAAAGCTAAAGAAGCTGCTTCTAAAAAAGGATATTCTTTTCTTCAAGTAAAAACCGTAAAGATGGGCATACATGATGAATATGATAATACAAATAGTTTTTATCTTTCTCTAGGCTTTAAAGAATTTGAGGTATTGCCTTTACTATGGGATGAGAATAATCCATGTCAGATATATATAATGTCTTTAAAATAAGAAATCCACTACAATATTACACACATAAAGGATATTAGATTTGTACTTCTAAGGGCTTTTAAGCTATTCAAGTTTACACCTATAATTATGACGCAGCATTTATTATGTAATACACTATATTACATAAGGAGATTCTATCTATAACTATTTCGCTTAGACTAAATGGCGAAGGTGCACAACTTATTAAAGATTATACAAAGATTAATAATATAAGCATTTCTGATTTAATTAGAAAAGCTGTAATAAAAAAATTGAAGATGAGATTGATATAGATGCATATAATAAAGCAGTTAGAAAATTCAAAAAGAAATTAGGTTTATGAAATGCAAGTAAATATAGAATTTGAATATTTGAGGTGAATACTTATGCTAGATAATAAAGGATTTGATTTATGGGCAAATGGATATGATAAAGATGTTGGTATATCTGATGAAGATAATACATATCCTTTTGCGGGTTATAAAGATGTACTCTCCAACATATATAAAACAATAATGCAAAAACCAAATACCAAAGTTCTTGACATTGGTTTTGGAACTGGAGCCCTAACAACAAAACTCTATGAGAATGGTTGTCTAATATATGGGCAGGACTTCTCATCTAAGATGATAGAAATAGCCTCTAAAAAAATGCCAAAAGCTAGCTTTTATCAAGGAGATTTTTCAAAAGGTTTAGTAACCCCTCTTTTGGAACAAACATATGATTATATCGTAGCAACATACTCCCTCCATCATCTTACAAACGAACAAAAGATAGATCTACTTAATACTCTAATAAAACTTTTAAATGAAGATGGACAAATATTGATTGGAGATGTTGCTTTTGAAAATCTTGGTGAGTTGAATAAATGCAGACAAGATGCTGGGGATGAGTGGGATGACGATGAATTCTATTTTGTCGCAGATGAATTACAAAAAGATATTTCAAATCTCAGATTTGAAAAGATTTCTTTTTGCGCTGGTATTTTAACAATTAATAAATAAAAGATAATATGTAATCATATCATTAAAGAAAAACTTAGCCATCATGACTAAGGTTTATTTTCTTATTCCGGTTTACCATATTAAATGCTACTGCGAAAAAGCTATCAAGAAAAATAAACAGGCCCATCGACATTATTGAATTGACATAGATTTGTTCTAGTAATACAATGTATTACATAAGGAGGATCAAGCTATGACTATTTCTCTTAGACTAAGTGATGAAGATACTAAACTAATTAAAAATTATGCAAAGATAAATAATATGAGTGTTTCTGACTTGATCAGAAAAGCCGTTATTGAAAGAATAGAAGATGAAATTGATCTTGACGCATATAATAAAGCAATACAAGTATTCAAAAAGAATCCAAAAACTTTTACTTTAGATGAAATCGAAAAGGATTTAGGTTTATGAAAAAGTATTCTGTAGTGTTTTCATCTACTGCAAGAAAGAATCTAAAAAAGTTAGATAAACATACTGCCTCATTAATACTAGGTTGGATTAGAAAGAATCTAGAAGGATGTGAAAATCCAAGATTACATGGCAAAGGATTAACTGGCGATAAAAATAGACAATGGAGATATAGAGTTGGTGATTATCGTTTAATATGCGATATTCAAGATAATAAAGTTATCATATATGTTTTAACAGTCGGTCATCGTAAAGAAGTATATAAAGTTAAAATAAAATAGATAAAACAAATCGTGATTTATATACATAATAAAAACTCTTAGATTCATATGTCTAAGAGTTTTATTTTGAACTATTCCGGTTTACCTAATAATTTGAACATGTTCTTCTTATATACTTCAACACCTGGTTGATTGAAAGGATTGATATCTAACATATAACATGTC
>CACZTC010000052.1 GCA_902784015.1 uncultured Erysipelotrichaceae bacterium
AAGATAATAAGATTCAAATAGATAATGATGCTTTAAATGAATTTATACATAGGATTAATAATAATTCATTAATATTTCATAATGAATTAGATAAATTACTATTATATGGTAAAGATAGATTGAATATTGATGATATTAGAAATCTAGTTACTATGAATCCTGATATAAATGTTTTTGATATATGTAATGCTTTTGTATTAGGAAATATTGATAAAACAATTAGTTCATATCATGAAATGTTAGATGCTAATTTTGATATTAATGAAATATTCTATATGTTAGCTTCGAGATTAAGAGCATTTTTTAATATAAAAAGATTATATGAGAATGGCTTAAGTGAAAGCGAAATTACAACACGTTTACAAGCAAATAATTATGCAGTAAAAAAGAGTATTGAAAATACATATAATATTTCATCTAAACAATTATTATCTTATCTAAATGAATTAGCGATTATAGATCAAGATGTTAAATTAGGTAAAAATGATATGAAAGAATCTTTGGAATTATTTCTTATGAGAAATGGTAGTGAATATGGAAGGTATTAAAGAATTATATAAAATTGGAAGGGGACCAAGTAGTTCTCATACATTAGCTCCTGAAAGAGCCTGCAATTTATTCACTTCAGTTAATGGTACTTTTCCATATTATGAAGTTGAATTATTTGGTTCTTTATCTTTAACTGGAAGAGGTCATTTTACTGATAGAGTCATTAAAGAGACTTTGCCAGGAGAAGTTAATATTATTTTCTTAAATGAAATTGATGAAGATTTTCCTAATGGTTTCTATTTAAAAGCTTTAAATAAAGATAAAGAATGTATTCTTAAATGGACTATTTATTCCATTGGCGGAGGAAGCATAAGAATCAAAGAATATAAAACATATGATAATGATGAAATATATAAAGAAAAAAGTTTTAAAGAAATTAGTGAATATGTAGAAAATAATAAAATATCATTATTAGATTATATTTATGGATATGAACCAGATTTAAAAGCATACTTAAATAGCATTTTTGAAGCGATGATAGATTGCGTTGATAATGGTTTAAATACTAAAGGTATCTTACCGGGCTTATTGAAATTAGAAAGAACAGCTCATGAATTATATAAAGAAGCATTAAGTGAAGAAGATAATGATGATTTAAAAATGATGGCTTATGCATATGCGGCTTGCGAAGAAAATGCTGACGGTAAGACATGCGTTACAGCACCTACATTAGGCTCATGCGGGGTTATGGCATCAATGGTTTATTATGCATATAAAGATAAAAAGATAGATAAAGAAAAGATTATAAATGCTTTAGCTATAGGTGGCTTATTTGGTAATTTAATTAAAAGTAATGCGACTATTTCTGGTGCGGTTGGTGGTTGCCAAGCAGAAGTTGGGGCTGCAGTATCTATGGCGAGCGCTTCTTTTGCATATTTAATGGATATGGATATTAATCAAATTGAATATGCTGCAGAAATTGGGATGGAACATAATCTTGGTTTAACATGTGACCCTGTTTTAGGCTATGTAATGATTCCTTGTATTGAAAGAAATGCAATGGGTATTCTAAGGGCATATGATGCTGCAATATTAAGTAAACATATGTCCAAAATTAAAGGTCATTTAGTTTCTTTTGATATGGTTGTTGATACGATGAATGAAACTGGTAAACAAATACCTATTGCCTTAAAAGAAACATCAATGGGAGGATTAGCTAAAGAATTCGAAAATGAAAAGAAATAAATTTATTCATCCAATAAAACCAATTTATAATGCAGAGTCTAAATATTTATTTTTAGGCTCTTTTCCTTCAGTGATATCACGTAAAGATAATATGTATTATGCTAATCCTCAAAACCGTTTTTGGAAGGTTTTAGCTAATATATTTGATGAGGATATTAAAGATAAAGAAAGCTTTTGTTTAAAACATCATATTGCTTTATGGGATGTCATAAAAGAGTGTACTATCATAGGCTCAGATGATAATAGTATTAAAGATATAAAAGTTAATGATATTAATAGATTAATTGATAATAGTAATATAAAGATCATTTGTACTAATGGATCTAAAGCAACTTCTTTATATAAAAAGTATTTTAATATTGATATAAAACATATTGCTTTACCTAGTACAAGTAGTGCTAATGCAAGATATGATTTAAATGATTTGATTAAAGAGTATAAAAAGGTGTTTAATATTTGATATGGAATTATTGGCGCCAGCAGGCAATATGGAATCACTAATTGCAGCTGTTCAAGGTGGAGCAGATGCAGTATATCTTGGCTTAAATAATTTTTCTGCACGCGCATTTGCAGGTAATTTTAATCATGAAGAATTTAAAGAAGCTATTAAATATTGTCATTGTCGTGATGTCAAAGTATATGTAACTTTAAATACTGCATTAGATGAGGATGAATTTAATAATATTATTAAAGAATTAGAATTTATTTATAAAGAAGGTGTTGATGCAGTTTTAGTACAAGATTTTGGCTTATTTCATTATATTAAAAACTGTTATGAAGATTTAGAAGTGCATGCTAGTACCCAAATGCATGTACATAATTTAGCTGGCATTGAATATATGAAAATAGAAGGAATTAAAAGAATAGTATTAGCACGCGAAACACCAATAGATATTATTAAGGAAGCTTGTAAATTAGGAGTAGAAATAGAAGTATTTGGCTATGGTGCTATATGTATTAGTTATAGTGGCCAATGCTTGATGAGCTCAGCTTTAAAACATCGTTCTGCTAATAAAGGCTTATGTGCACAATTTTGTAGAATGAAATATTATAAAGAAGATGGTAAACATTTTGATGATGGAGATTATATTTTTAGTCCAAAAGATTTAAATATTTTAGATAATTTAAAAGAAATATATGAAGCTGGAGTAACTAGTATCAAAATAGAAGGAAGAATGAAAAGAAAAGAATATGTTTATCTAGTTACTAAAACATTTAGAGAAGCAATTGACGCATTAATGGATAATAAAGAATATATTGTTTCCAAAAAAAGATTAGAAGAATTATCTTTATTATTTAATCGTCAATATTCTAAAGGACATATTTTTAAAGATAATATTGATGCTAGAATGAATCATTTTCGTGGAAATCATTTAGGTATAGAAATAGGCGAAATAATTGAAGTTAAAAAGAATAAAGTTAAAGTATTATTGCATAAAGATCTTCATCAAAATGATGGTTTACGTATTATTTCTGAACCTTTTGATATAGGCTTAACTGCAGTAAAAATAGAAAAAGATAAAAAATTAGTAAAAGAAGCATATAAAAATGATTTTATTTGGTTAGATTATAATGATGATAATAGCCCTAAAAAGGGTAATATTATAATTAAAACTAGTGATATTAAGCTTCTTGAAGAAATTAATAAACAAATCGATAGTAATAAAAGAAAATCAAAAATTAATATTAAATATACAGGTTTTGTCAATCGTCCATTCACTTTATTAATTGAAGATGAAAATAGTAATGCAATTTATAAAGAAACTGATTATATTCTTGATAAAGCTAATAATAAACCTATAAGCAAAGATGATATTTATAGATCTTTATCAAAAATAAAAGATACTGCTTTTGAGATTGATAATATTGATGGTGAATTGCAAAATGTTTTTATTCCAGTTAGTGTATTAAATAATATAAGAAGAGAGGCTATTGAAGATTTAATTAATCTTAAATCTAAGATAAATAGAAAGAATAAAAAAGAATATTTATTTAGTTTAAAAGATAAAACGACGACAACTTTTAAAAATATAATTATTAATAGCGATAATCTTAAAGAAGAAGAAAAATATGAATTAATAAAAGAGACACCAATAGTTAATGAGAATCTAATTAAAGAAGATCATAATAAGATGATATTAAATGAAATTGGTGACTTAAATGGCATTAATAGTCATTGTTTAGCTGGTATGTCTCTTAATATTATGAATTCTTATGCGATTGCATTTTTCTTAGATAAAGAAGGAATTGAAGGCATAATATTTTCTAGTGAATTAAATAATGAGCAGATAAAAAAAGCATTAGTATCATTTGAAAATAGATATGGTTTTAAACCTATTACTTATCGTTTAACATATGGAAAAAGAAATTTGATGATTATTAAAAATGGTTTTATAAATGAAAAGGTTGATTATATTAAAGACTATCATGGTAATCTATTTAAGATAGAATATAAAAATAATAATGTTTATATTATAGAACCTAAAAATTATCATATTAATAATGAATATTGTTATGGAGATTATTTAATAATTAAAGATAATCAAGAGGATATAAATAAAATTATAGAATTAATCAAGAGATAATAATTACAATAATACTTATATCTCTTTTTCTTTATATAATAGTTATTTTTGTTATAATATTGAAGGTTATTTAAGGAGTAATTATGTTTTTAAAGCGCATTGAAATGCAAGGTTTTAAATCTTTTGCGGATAAAACAATTATTAGTTTTGATCATCCTATTACAGGGGTTGTAGGACCTAATGGTTGTGGTAAATCAAATATAAGTGATGCCGTAAGATGGGTTTTAGGTGAACAAAGTGCTAAAAGTATGCGTGGTGAAAAGATGAATGATGTCATTTTTTCTGGTAGCGCTGATCGTAAAAAACTAAATATGGCGGAAGTTTCACTTATTTTTGATAATAGTAATCATATATTAAATGATGAAAGAGAAGAAATAGAAGTAACAAGAAGATTATTTAGAGATTCAGGAGATGCTGAATATTTAATAAATAGAGAAAATGTTAGATTACGTGATGTTGTTGAATTATTTTTAGATACAGGTATTGGAAGAGATTCTTTAAGTATTATAAGTCAGGGTAATGTTGTATCTTTTGCAGAAGCTAAGCCACTAGATAGAAGGGGTATTTTTGAAGAAGCTGCAGGAGTGGCAATGTATAAGAAACGTAAATTAGAATCGCTATCTAAATTAGAGAGAACAGCTGCAAATCTAACTAGAAGTTCAGATCGTTTAGAAGATTTAGAAAAACAAGTTACACCTTTAAAAAGACAAGCGAGAAGAGCTGAAATATATTTAGAAAAAAAGGCGCGCTTAGAAGAAATAGAAATAACTGTTTTAGTTCAAGATATTGAAAGTATTGAAAAAGAGATTGAAGCTAATAAATCTGCTTTATTTGATATTGAAACAAAAGCAATATCTTTAAACAATAGTATCAATAATAATGAAGAATATATCCATGAACAAAAAACTGTTATAAAAAGATTAGATGATGAAATAAATGTTCTACAAGAAGAATTGATGAGAAATGTTAATGAAGTTAGTTCTCTTGAAAATAGAAGAACAGAATTAGATGAAAGAAGAAAATATATTGTTGAAACTGGTACAAAAGACCAACAGATTAAGGAATTGAAAGAATTATTAGATGCAGCTAAATTAGAATATGATGATAGAGATAATCGTATTAATAGATTAGATGCTGAAATTAAATTAGGTAGCGAGAATCTTAATCAAGTTGCTCAAGATATAGTAGATAAAAATACATCTTTTGAACAAGCTCAAGCTATATTACGTAATTTAGAAAATAGAAAAGATGTATTAGAAAGTTTAATTAGAAATCCTTTTAATAATCAATTAGGTATTAGAACTATTATTGATAATAAACATGCTTTAAATGGCGTTTTAGGTGTAGTTGGTCAAGAATTAAATGTTGAAAGTGGATATGAAGATGCCATCGCTACAGCATTAGGCGGAGCTATGAATAATATTATTTGTATTGATGAAATAGCTGCTAGAGATGCAATAAATTTCTTGAAAAGAAATGAGAGCGGTAGAGCTACATTTTTACCATTAAATGTATGTAATCCTCGTTATGTTTCTAAAGAGAATTTAATAATTGCAGAAAATGTTAAAGGCTATTTAGGCTTAGCTAGTACTTTTGTTGAATGTGAGGAAAGATATTTACCAGTAGTTGAACATTTATTACAAAATGTATTTGTCGTAGATAATATTGATAATGGTAATGAATTATCATCTTTAACAAATCGTAATTATAAAATTGTAACTTTAGATGGAGAAGTTATTCATCGCGGTGGTTCAATTACTGGTGGTAAAACAAAAAATGATACTAATATTGTGACGATGCGTAGTGAATTAGAGAATATTAATCTACAAATAGATTCTCAACAAGCACGAGTTGAATTAGCACAAAGAGCTTATGATGAAGTCTTAAATAAAAGAGATACTATTGCGCATGATCTACAAGAAAAAAGATATGAATATGCAAGCTTAGAACCAATTGTAGAAGCTAAAAAAGCTAAATATGAAAAGATAAAAAATGATTTGGCCTTACTACAGCCAAGTGATATTGAGGGTGGCGAAGATAGTTATATTGATGAATTAGTATTACGTCTAAATGAAGCATATTCTAATCGAGATCGAATCACAAATGAGATTAAATCGAAACGTGAACAGCGTATCGTTATTAATAGTGATGTTGAACGTAAAGAATCACAATTAAAACAAATTACTGATGAAGCTAGAAAAAATGAAAGCGATGCTAATGCAATCAGAGTTAATCAGGGCAAAATCGAACAACGTATGGAGAATGATTTACAACGTTTAGCTAGTGAATATCAAATGACATATGAATATGCTAGAAATAAAGCAAGTGATGAATATATTGAAAATGCTAAAGAAGAAGTATTACAACTTAGAGCGGATATAGATCATTTAGGAAAGATTAATATGAATGCTCCTGAAGAATATAGTGAACTAAATGAAGCTTATGAAACTCTAAAAGCACAAGTAGATGAATTAACTCAAAGTCGCGATAAGATACTTAATGCGATAGATGAGATGGACACTATAATGAAAAAGAAATTCAAAGAAATGTTTGATCAGATAAACTTTGAATTCAATGAAATATTTAGAAATATATTTGGCGGTGGTAAAGCTAGCTTAAGCTTAGTTGATCCAGATGATATATTAAATTCAGGCATTGATATCGGAGCTCAACCTCCAGGTAAAAATGTCCAAAATATTATGTTATTTTCTGGTGGAGAAAAGAGCTTGATAGCTTTATGTGTATTATTTGCCATATTAAAAGTAAAAGCTGTTCCTATGGTAATTTTAGATGAGGTTGAAGCTGCATTAGATCCAGTTAATGTAGAAAGATTTGCTCAATATTTACATAAATATATTGATCGTACGCAATTTATTGTAGTAACACATAGACCTGGTACTATGCGCAATGCGAATGTTTTATATGGTGTAACTATGCAGCACCAAGGTGTTTCACAAATGCTTAAAGTAGAATTAAGAGAAGCAATTGATATGGCTGATACTAGTCCTTTGGAGAAGGCTTCATGAGTTTTTTAAATAAATTAAAAGAAAAGTTTTCCAAAAAAGAAGATAAAGCCGTTTATCTTAGTGGTTTCCAAAAAGCGAAGAATACTTTCTCTGATCAACTCAGTGAAATGGAATTTTCTTTTAATGGTGTAGATGAGGATTTTCTTGAACAATTAACAATCATATTATTAGAAAGTGATGTTGGAATTGAAACTGCTGACTTAATATGTGAAAAATTAAAAGAAAAAGCTAATGATTATCCATCTATATCTTTTCATTGGACAATGAATTTCTTAATAGAAATAATGAAAGAAGTATATGAAGAATATCCTGATATGGATATAACTTTTAATGATAATGGTCCTACTGTAATCCTGTTAGAAGGGGTTAATGGTAGTGGCAAAACTACTACTGCTGCTAAATTAACACATATGTATTTAAAAGAAGGAAAAAGTGTTGCTTTAGTAGCTGCTGATACTTTTAGAGCTGGTGCCATTGAACAATTAGCTAAATGGGCTGATAGACTAGGTGTTCCTTGTATTGAAGGAAGAGAAAATGGTGATCCTAGTGCTGCTATTGTTGATGGATGTAGATATGCTAAAGAAAATAATATAGATATTCTATTATGTGATACAGCTGGTAGATTACAAAATAAATCACATTTAATGAATGAATTATCTAAAATGAATAGAGTTAGTGCTAAAGAAATAGAAGGGGCCCCTCATAATACTTGGCTTATTCTAGATGCCACAACAGGACAAAATGGCTTAAATCAAGCGGAAATTTTTAAAGAATCAACTAATTTAACTGGTATTATTTTAACGAAAATGGATGGTACTGCTAAAGGTGGAATAGTTCTATCTATTAAACAAAAATTACAACTTCCAGTTCTTTATATTGGTTTAGGTGAACATGAAGAAGACTTAAGACCATTTGATTTAGATAGTTATTTATATAGTATTTCTGAGGGCTTAGATAATGAGGGATAAAATATATTTCAATAATCTATTAGATTTTTATGAAGCTCTATTAACAGATAAACAAAGAAATATATGTGATTTATATTATCGTCATGATTTATCACTTCAAGAAATTGCAGAAAATGAAGGTATATCTAGAGCGGCTATTCATGACACCATTAAAAGAAGCAGTGAAGAAATGTTAAATTATGAAAATAAATTACATTTATTTGATAATAATGAAAGACGTAATGATTTATATGATCAGATGATTAATATAGCAGATGAAGATATGCTATATTTAATAAAGAAATGCTTAGAAATTGATAAGGGAGGATAATTATGAGCAAAGTTATATCAGTAAATTCAGGATCATCATCTTTAAAATTCCAATTATTTGATATGCCAAGTGAAGAGGTATTAACAAGCGGACAAGCTGAAAGAATTGGTCTTGATATGGGGGCTTTCACTATTAAATATAATGGTGAAAAAGAAACAATAGAATTACCTATACCTAATCATAAAGTTGCGGTTGATTTATTATTAGAAAAATTAACAGAAAAAGGAATCGTTAAGGACTTAGATGAAATCAAAGGTGCAGGCCATAGAATTGTGCAAGGTGGTGCATATTTTAGTGAATCTGTAGTAGTTGATGAAGATGTAGTTAATAAAGTTGATGAACTTTGTGAATTAGCTCCATTACATAATCCAGCTCATTTAGTTTGTTATAAAGCCTTTAAAGAAGCTTTACCAAATATTGGGCATGTCTTTGTATTTGATACTGCATTCCATCAAACAATGACTCCAGAATCTTATTTATTCCCAGTTCCATATGACTGGTATACACAATATAAGATTAGAAGATATGGTGCTCATGGTACTAGCCATTGGTATGTAAATAGAA
>CACZTC010000053.1 GCA_902784015.1 uncultured Erysipelotrichaceae bacterium
AGCTAACTGTTGAGCGAGTTGAATCTGTTCATCATTTGGTTCTGTCCAATATTCCCAGCCCCAATGTATAGCTACAATAACTACATCAGCATTCTCTTTACCATATCTAATTTGATTTAATAAATCATCCACATGTCCGTCATAACAATTCACTAAATATTCTTGACCTTCTGGAGGTAATAAGCCATTCATGCCATATGTATATGAAATGAAAGCATAACTAATACCATTAACTTCATTTATCTTTACTGCATTTTGTTCTTCAAAGCTCTTATTAGTGCCATCTTCAACTACACCCTCTTGTGCATTCCAGAAATTCTTTGAGGCAATAATTCCTGCTTCACCTCTATCTAAAGAGTGATTAGTCGCAGTTGATACTAAATTAAAACCAGCATCAACCATATTTTGTCCATATTCTTGAGGTGTATTAAACATTGGATAGCTACTTAAAACTAATTCCGTACCACCTAAAATAGTTTCTTGATTATAATAAGCTAAATCATAGTTCTCAACTATTGGCTTTATATATGACAACATTGATGAAAAATCATAAGTGCCATCTGGTTTTTGGGCATCAACATATAAAGCACCATGGATTAAAGCGTCCCCAACCATGAATAAAGAAGCCTCATATATTTCAGGAGTTGGTTCTGGGGTTGGCGTTGGGGTTGGAACTGGAGTAGATGTAGGCGTTGGGGTTGGGGTGACAACTACAACTTCCTCTTCAGCTTTCTCATTATTAAAATGTCTAATAGCTAAGCCACCACCTAATAGCCCTAAACAAACAACTAATAGTGTTATTACTAATACTTCTGCTTTTCCACTTCGTCTCATCGCAAATATATTATATATTAAATGCTTTCTTGTCTATAATAATATTAATTATTTATCGGGGTGTGGCTCAGCTTGGTAAAGCGCTGCGTTCGGGACGCAGAGATCGCAGGTTCAAATCCTGTCACCCCGACTTTTTATATGCCAAACTATGTTATGATTTTAATATGAATGATAAATGGTTAAAAGAATATTATAGTTCAAAAGATCTCTTCACAAGAAAAGAATTAATAGAAGAAGCTATAAAAGATAATCCTAGTGAAGAATTAAAGGAAATGTATAAGCTTTTCGAGCATAGATATAATTTCTCTGAAAAGAATACAGTTGATAATTTTGTGGCTGCTTGGTTAACAATGAGAATGTATACTAACTCATCTTTCTTTTCTGCCAACATCAATAAAGCTGAACAAGAAATATATGAAGAATCTAAAAGATTATGTGTTTTAGAACATGAGATTAATGATATCTTAATCAAAGAATGGCATAATTTTGGAGCGTTCTATATATATACATGTTTGAATAGTAGAACATATGGCTCTCGCTTTTTAACATATTTTAGACTTAAAGAAGAAGAATTAGCTTTGAAAATAGCTGAAGATATAGATTATGGAACTAGAGCTATACCTTCAATAGCTAATCTTAAAGAAGAATATAAAATACTTCGTGAAATAATGATTGAAGAGTATAAAAAAGAAATTAATAATGGCGAAATATATTGGCAAAAATATGAATCTACAATAAATGAAAAATAGCTAGTTCAATTGAACTGGCTATTTATTTAATAAGGCTGCACCTATAATACCTGCATCATTGCCAAGGGTTGCATGGAGAATTGGTGGAACACCAATAATATCTGAGCTAAATACCACTTCTGGTAATTCTTTTATTAATGGCGCAAATAATCTTTCCCCTGCATCGGCAACACCTCCGCCAATAATAACAGCTTCAGGTCTTAAAATAGTAATAAAATTACCTATTCCAATCGCTAAATAATGGATATATTTATCAACTACTTCATTAGCTGTTTTATCTCCTTCTTTAGCGCTGTCGAAGATGATTTTACCATTGATATTTTTATCATCTCCTTTGCATTTTTCCCACATCAGACTATCTTTATCATTTTGCATAGCCTCACGAGCTTGTCTATTTAAAGCAGTCACTGATGCATAAGCTTCAAGACATCCTTTCTTTCCACATGTACATCTAGTGCCATCCGCAATAATAGAAGCATGACCAGGCTCGAAGCCATAACCATCGCCACCTGTATATAATTTATTATCTAAGACAAAGCCTCCGCCTACGCCAGTTCCCAAAGTTATAAATAGAACACTATTATAATTCTTACCTAAACCAGCATAATACTCGCCAAGTGCTGCACAATCAGCATCATTAGCTAAAACAACTTCAATATCCCAATATTTATGTATTTCACTAATTAAATCAAAGTCTTTCCAACCTAAATTATTAGCGAATACTAAATGATTATTTTGTTGATTGATTGTGCTTGGAACACCTAAGCCTAAATAAGGTATATCTTTTTCACTTAAATTAGCTTTAGCTAAGGTTTCTTTAGCTACTTTGACAATATCTTTAATGATTTCTTCAGCACTTCTATCTGCTTTAGTTGGTGTATCACTAGTTGCGATAATTTGATTATTATCATCAACTATACCCCCTACAATATTAGTGCCACCAACATCAACTCCTAAATAATACATAACGAATCCTTCCTAAAAAGGCAGTTCTCACTGCCTTAATGATTATTTTCTTGTGCGAACATCGAATGCTACAGCGATAATGAAGAATAAACCTTTAACAATATATTGATAAGAAATATCTACTGACATTAGGTTCATACCATTGGTTAATGACATGATAACGAAGGTACCAATAATTGCATTCGTAACTTTACCAACACCACCAGATACAGCAGTACCACCGATATAAGATGATGCGATAGCATCTGTTTCAAAACCAAGACCAGCTTGAGGAGTAGCTGATGATAAACGTGAAGAATATAGAATACCAGATAGAGCAGCTAACATACCAATTGAGCAGAAAGCAAATAATGTTACATTTTTAACATTGACACCTGATAATTCGGCAGCTTCAGCATTACCACCAATACCATAAATATGTCTACCTAAGCGTGTTTTATTAAGCATATAGTTATAAATGAATAATACAACACCAACTATTACAGAAGACCATGGCAAGCCTTTATAAGATGCTAATACATAAGCAACTACTAAGATAACAGCAGCTATTAAGACAAGCTCAGCAATGAATAAAGTATTAGAGATAACTTTAAAGCCATATTTTTGTTTATTTCTTCTTGTCTTTAACATGCTAAAGATTACTAAAGCAATAGCAATTATACCAATCAGCATCGTTACAATATGTATACCACCTTCATGAGGTATATCTGGAATAAAGCCATTACATAATGCAAGATAACCTTTTTGCGCAATAACGATAGTACCTGTTTTAGCTAATGATAATGACAACATACCACGGAAAATAAATTGTCCCGCAAGCGTCATAACGAAGGCAGGAACGCCCACGCGCGTAATAACAGTACCTTGATAAAAACCAATAAGTAAACCAACAACTAATACTGCAAGTATAACAAGCCATTGATTCATACCCATCTTTTCCATTAAGATTGCTGCAATAGCACCACAGAAACCAGCTAAGAATCCTACCGATAAATCGATATGTTTAATAATAAGAATTAAAGTCATACCTATCGCTAATACTGCAACATAAGCTGCTTGGTTAAATAGGTTAGATATATTGGAGGCCTTAAAGAAGCTTCCTTTAGACCATATTTGGAAGAATACCATGATAGCTACTAAAGCGATATACATCATGTAGTTTCTGACATTCTCTTTTAATAATGTTACTAATTCACTTTGTTTCTTTTCCATTTTCTTACTCCTCACTACTGCTGTTAATAGCCATCTTCATAACTTTTTCTTCAGTTGCTTCCTCAGCAGTCAACTCTCCAGTAATATAACCTTCACTCATTACATATAAACGATCTGACATACCTAATACTTCAGGTAATTCTGAAGAGATCATGATAATACTCATACCCTCTTCAACCATCTTATTCATAAGTGAATAGATTTCGAATTTAGCACCGACATCGATACCACGTGTTGGTTCATCTAAGATTAATACTTTAGGTTTTAAGAATAACCATTTCGCTATTTGAACTTTTTGTTGGTTACCACCTGATAAGTTACCAACTTTTTGTTCGACGGATGGAGTACGAATATTTATATCTTTAACAAATTGATTCGCTACTACAATCTCTTTATTTTCATCAAGACTCCAACCATTAACTAACTCTTTCAAGTTAGCTAATGAGATATTATATTTGATATCTTGAATCAAGACTAAACCATTTCCTTTTCTATCTTCAGATACATATGCAATACCTGCATTCATTGCTTCTTTTGGACTCTTGAACCAATGGCTTTCTCCATCGATTATAACTTCTCCAGATTTAACTTTATATTTATATGGATTACCAAATATAGATAATGCACTTTCTGTTCTACCAGCACCCATCAATCCTTGTAAACCAACGATTTCACCTTGGCGAACATTGATATTTACATCATGAAGTATTTCTCTTCCTGTTTCAGGATTTTCGACAGTTAGATTCTTTATTTCTAATCTTACTGGTCCAAATTCTTTCTTTTCTCTAGGTGGGTAGATGTTTTCCATACTACGACCAACCATGTTTTTAATGATATTTGCTTCTGAAATATCATCTGTTTTAGCATCTAGAGAACATATAGTTGTACCATCTCTTAATACGGTAATAGTATCCGCAATTGCAGTAACTTCACGTAATTTATGAGAAATCATGATACAGGTAATACCTTGTTCTCTTAACTCCTTCATTAATTGTAAGAGGTTTTCACTATCATCTTCGTTAAGAGATGAAGTAGGCTCATCAAAGATAATCAATCTACAATTCTTTGATAAAGCTTTAGCAATTTCAACTAATTGTTGACGACCTGTATTAAGATGTTTAACCTTGATAGAAGGATCGACATCTAACTTAACCTTCTGAAGCATTTCATATGCTTTAACAATGGTTTCATTCCAGTCAACTTGTTTACCATTCATGATTTCATGGCCAAAATAGATGTTCTCATATACAGATAATTCAGGGAAAAGTGCTAATTCCTGATAAATAATGGCAATACCTTTAGCTTCACTATCAGCGATAGTATGGAACTGTTGTATCTCACCGTCATATACAATATCACCTGTATATGTGCCATATTTCCAAACACCAGAAAGTACTTTCATCAAAGTAGACTTTCCAGCTCCATTTTCACCAACTAAACAATGAATCTCTCCACGGCGCACTTTAAAATTAACGTTATCAAGAGCTTTAACGCCAGGGAATTCTTTGGTGATATTTTTCATTTCGAGAATATAATCTTCACTCATACTCTATCTCCATTAATTATATAGAGTAGGCGACTTTATCAACAACAATAAAGTCGCCTACAAACTGTCTATTTGATTATTATTAAGACATTTATACGCTTTGCGTCACTAATTATTTGCCTAATAAATCAGTATTATCTTTTGTAATTACTGTTACTTCTGTTTCACTTGATGGAACATCGATAACTTTGTTGTTGTATGTTGTGCTTGTAGCTACATTTCCGCCACTTAGAATTGCATTAACCATATCACATGTTGTTGCAGCTAAGTCTGCAGTATTCTTCCATACTGTCATTGATTGTTTGCCATCTTTA
>CACZTC010000054.1 GCA_902784015.1 uncultured Erysipelotrichaceae bacterium
GATGTCCAGATTTCTACTCTCGTAAGCCTTCAAACGAATTCTTACTGCATTTTTTGCCATGAATTTTTCCTCCTTATATTCACTCCCATTTATATGGGATCGCTCAGTGGGAATTCCCCGGTTATCACGCTTATGACAACGCATATAGGCGTGCCGGCAACCTCCCACTTCTACGCGAGTGCTCCAATATCTTACTACTTTAAAATGCCCAAATCAAGCACTTTTTTTAATATTTTTTAGATATTTTAGGAGGACTTCCAACTATCTCTTTTAAGATGTTTTTTTATTAAAAATTTTATATTTTTGACAAAATGCGTTATTTTTTCATAATTTTCATATTTTTTTATTTTATTCGCATTAAAAAAAGACTATTTTTTAATAAAATAGCCTTTTTTCCTTATAAATATTATGTTTTTTAGATTAAATCTAATAAATCTATATATTTATATCCTTTAAAACTATCAGCTAAGTTTTTATTGGTAACTTTACCATCATATGTATTTACTGCGCTAATTATTACAGGATTTGCCTTACAAGCACCTTCTAATCCTTTATTAGCTATTTCAATACCATATTTTTCGGTAGCATTTGTTAAAGCGATGGTAGAAGTTCTTGGCACTGCTCCTGGCATATTACCAACACAATAATGAATTACACCATCTACTGTATATATTGGTTTAGCATGGGTAGTTACATGTGTTGTTTCTGAACAGCCGCCTTGATCGACTGCTACATCCACAAATACACTACCTTCTTTCATATTCTTTAAATATTTTTTCTTTATTACTTTTGGTGCAGCCCCACCAGGCACTAATACGCATCCAACAACTAAATCTGCTTCCTTTAATGCTTTTTCAATATTAGATGGATTTGATACTAAAGTTTGAATCTTAGAGCCAAACATATTATCTAATACCTCTAATCTTTTTAAAGATATATCTAGAATAGTAACATTAGCTCCAATTCCTATCGCAATACGACAAGCATTCATGCCTACTTGACCGCCACCAATAATAACTACATTGGCTTTTGGTGTTCCAGGAACTCCTGCTAATAACACACCTTCCCCACCATATGTTTTCTCTAAATATTTAGCACCTTCTTGAATAGATAATCTTCCCGCAATTTGGCTCATTGGTGATAATAGTGGCAAACTATTATCTCTTTCTTGTAATGTTTCATATGCTACACCTTTAACTTTACCTTTTAATAATGCATCCATCTGAGGCTTATCGGCAGCTAAATGTAGATAAGTATATATAATTAATCCTTCTCTAAAATATTTATATTCTTCTTTTAATGGCTCTTTAACCTTAACCATCATATCTACTTTTTCCCAGACATCTTTAGCATTATTAAATAATTTAGCGCCTGCATCTTTATATTCTTTATCACTAAAGCCTGAACCTTCTCCTGCCCCTTTTTCTATATATACTTCATGTTTATTTAAGATATAATTCTTAACATTATCTGGTGTTAACCCAACTCTAAATTCATTATTTTTAATTTCTTTTACACATCCAACTTTCATTTTTTCCTATCTCCTTTATTTACATTGATTCTTTACTTTTCTCAAATAATCATGCCAAGGTTTTCCAACCCATAATATTTCCATAATAGCTAACATAATAGCAGGCACTATAATTCTTATTACATAAGTCCATTCATTATCAATAACTAAAGTACCCATGAATCTAGGTATAACAATTTCAACAGTATAATAAAGACATAAAAGACCCCATACTAGTCTAGTAATAATATAAGATTTTTTAGCCATCCTTTCTTCTTTTGTGGAAGCATTTTTGATTAAATCAAAAGCTATTTGTCTATCTGACATTCTCGTTTGTTTCATTTTGCCTAATCTTTCTAAGTTTAAATTTTAAATGCGGATTATTATTGCAAGCCTCTACTAGCATCCTTAATGACTTATAAGAATAATCTTCATTTAACATTTCCAACATGTTTTCTTTATCAAAATAAAGAATTGTATCTTCAGCTACTTCTAATAATAAATCAAAAGCAGCATCTAGATTATTACCAAAATAATCAGGGAAAGAGAATAATTCACTTAAATAATTACTCATATCTTCTCTATTATGAAGTCTATTAGCTTCAATATCTATTTTTCTAACCATTATTCGTCCGCTCCATATAATAATTCAAATGTTTCATAGTGATCTGCTGTATAGTAAATATCACCTTCATCAGAGAATACTATTCTTTTAGCTCCTCTTTTCTTTTTAGTTAATGTATCTATATCACATTCATAATAAGTACCATCTATATCTGGTAAATTACCTTCAAAATTATTATATACATCTCCCCCTATACATTTACCTTTAACTACTCTATTAAGTGCTCCACCACTCCAACCATGTTCTCGTGCTTCACTTTTAGTCATATAATTTTCTGGCAAATGATTATAAGTATGAATATAAAGAGCTACTTCATCTTTAGTATCATATGTACCATGTTCATCTAATAATTCTTCTTCGTTTACTTCTATTGTAGGTTCGACATTATTGTTTATCTCATTATTGCTTGGAGCTCCTTTAGTAAAATATCCTATAAGAAAGCCTAAGAATAATACAGCTATAATAGCTAAAATATATAACCCTTTATTATTTTTATTCATAGTATTATTTTACATCTAGATAATAAAAAAGGCACCCTCAGGTGCCTTAGTTGAGTAATCTAATCTCTTATCTTATTCAGCTGGTGTTAAATTAGCGAAACCATATTCAACTTTTAATACATCATTGAATTGATCTTCTAATACAACCATAGAATCAGCTAGTGTTGCATTTTCTGCTAATAGACCCATACCAGTGATGTTGTAAACTTTACTCATATCCCAACCTCTAGCTTCAAGGATGTTCATAAGCATAGCTACACGACCACCAGTTTGGCACATTAAGAATAATGTTTTATCTTTAGGGAATAGCATTTCTAGAACAGCATCACTTTCTTCATATGTTGGAACTGGTTCCTTTGTGTTATTTTCATCAGAATGATATAGTTGAACACCTTTTGAACCATCTTGAGCATATACTAATGCGAAGAAAGGAATACATTCGAAATTACGGAAATGTTTTGCTGCATAAGCTTCATAATCACGTGTATCGATGTATAATACATCATCTCTATTTAGATATTGATCAATGTTGTCTTTGTTGATAGCTGCACAACCTGGATTCCAAATAGTAGCTTCACATGGTTTTGTTTCTTCTTTTTTTGGATCTGGTTTAAATTCTTTTGTTGTGTCTACATTAGCTGGTAATTCAGCTGCTGTTTCAACTTCTGGGCATTCTTCACATACTTCACATACTTCACATTCTTTGCACTCTTCGCATTCAGGGCATTCCTGTGCTGGAGCTGCTGTGCATCCTACTAGCATAATAGCTAGCGCTGCTGTTAATAGTTTTTTCATTTTCTCTCTCCTTTTTATTTATTATTGAAAATATTTATCCGTTGCATGATACTTAAACAACGCATTTAACATACGAATAATATTGTTAGTAGAAACACTTGAACCAGAGAATGTATCTAATTTATATTCACTTCTTCCTTCTCCCTGTGAATAATCAGCGGCATCTATGTCTTCTACTACACTTAATTTTTGAATATATTCATAATTTTTACCTACGAAGAATGGAATATATTGTTCTTTAAATTCTTCATAAGTATTACCTACTGGGGTTGGATTTGAATCTCCCCAGAAGCCTGCTAGATAATGACCTGTAGAATCTTGATCAAATGATAAGAAAGTAACTTCTGAATCATTGATATCTTTTGATTTAGGTAAAGATAATTCTACATATGCAGTCATCCAATAGTTAACATTGGCATCACGACAAGTACAAGATAGATATGTTATTTGGTATTTGATATAACTCTTAATACCTTCTGATCTATACTTGAAATTTACAAAAGCATAAAAGTCTGTTTCTTCGCGTGGACCATTGATATGACTAATAGGTATAATTGCAACCGCATTACCCATGGTGCCTTCACCTAGGTCAGCGGAAGTATTAAGCCACTCATTGATTGAATCTAAATCTAAGTTACAACCAGTAGCTTCTTTTGGTGCTTCTCCACCAAAAGCAGTAACATCAACTCCGGCTTCTTGTAAAGCTGCATTAGCTGCTTTCTTAATTGCGGTAGAAGTAACTGTAGCTCCAGAATAAGCATCAACATCAATTGAACCTGCTTCTTTCATCGCTGGTAACATTTGCGCTAAAGCCATATCACCTTTGCCTTCAGTTTCATTAGCTCCTTCACCTGTCACATCAACTAGCTTTCCATCTTCAAATGTCAAGTTAACTGTAACATCGCCTCCATATCCTTTTGCAGTTCCACTAAATGTACCTGTAACGCCAGTGGCCTCTTTAATTTCTTCAGCTTCATTATTTGTTTGAGCTTGTCCTGCTTGTGAACAGCCAACTAAAATCAGCGCTAGAAAAACTGCAAGGATACTTTTAAAAGCTTTCATTTCCCCTCTCCTTTCTGATAACTATTATATTATATCAACTATCATTTTATTTTTGTATACAATATACAATTATTTATAATATTGTTGAATTTGCTAAAATAATGAGGATGAAAAAAATAGTCATTAGTTTATTATGTATTTCTCTTTTTAGCTCTTGTAAAGCTATTAAAGAAGAAATAATACCTTATGATGATGAACCATCATATTCAGTTTTAGATACTATTTCTTATAATGATGATTTTGTTGTTCCTTTTAATACTACTGTTAAATTAGAAACATTAAGATATGCAGACATGCAAGAATTAGAGCCTATCTTTCAAGATACTATGCAAACTTATGGTAAGTATTTTGATGCTTTCCATGAATATGAAGGACTTAATAATATAGCTTCAATAAATAATAATTATGGAAAAGAAGAAGAATTAATATTAAATGATGAAATCTTTAATATTATTAAAGAAGCCATCACTCTAACAAAATTAACAGATGGAAAATTTAACTTAACCATTGGTACTTTATTTGATCTATGGCGTGATAAATTCTCCCCTTTCCCTGTTCAAAATGCTGATCCTAATGGTGAAGATATTAAAAGGGCTCTAGGCTGCGTAGTAGACGCGAATGATATTGAAGAAGTTATTGAATTAAATGAAGAGAATCACTCAGTAATATTTCATTCTTATTCATCTTGCGAAGATAAAGTTAAATTAGATGTTGGTGCCATAGCTAAAGGTTATGCATTAGATTTATGTAAAGATATATTAAGTGAGTATGAAAAACCATTTCTTATAAATGCTGGAGCTAGTTCTATTATCACTTATGTTCCAGGTAATGAGAATAAGACTTGGATAATTGGTATTAGAAATCCTTATGCCCGTGTTTTAACTCTTTTTGATTATGCTTTAGATAATAGCGCAACATTTACAACAAGCGGTGATGATTCTAATTACTTTATTTTAGAAGATGGAACTATCCGCCATCATATCTTAGATGCAGAAACTGGTTATCCCAATACATATATTAAAGAAGCTTCTATTACCTCAAGTGAAAAAGCTTTTATAAGTGATGCTTTAACAACTGCTTTTTTTAATTGTGTAACGCTTGAAGAAAGATTAGATTTAATAAATAAAGTCGAAGAGTATTATGGTATCACTTTATCCTATGCATATTTTGAAGAAACAGCTAATGAACAAGGAAGATTAGTTACAGATGCTAATTTTAATAAATATATTATTCCTTCTAGCATTGCTGATAATATTATTAATGTAGAGGTTAAATAATGAAACGCTACTTTATTATTTTTATCACTCTCATCCTTTTCTGTAGTAGTTGTTTTAATAATGTAATAAATGAAGAAACTATTGAAAAAGATGAAGTTACACAAGAAATAATATCTATTACTTCTTTACCTGAAAAAGAAATACCAGATTCTCCTCTTGCTAATGAATCACCACTAAGTGCAGATAATATTGATGATTATCTATTTTTAGAAGATGTTTTATATATAGATTTAAGATCATTCTCTCAACAACAAAGTGAAGGAAGTATCGCAGGCTTTAAAGTGATACCTTTTTATGAAGTAATTGTTTGGTGGGAGAAACAAGATAATGTTTTATTCACGATGTCTAAGCCTAATGATAATTATGATTCTTATTTAGGGGATGTCGGTTCATTTATTCCAAATTATGAAGAAAGTATACAGATTTTAGAAAATATTTTTCCTCGAGATAAACAAATTGTATTTATATCTACAGCAGGAGTGGAAGCTGCTTATATGATTAATCTTTTAACACAATATGGTTATGATGCCTCTTTGTTATATAATGCTGGAACATTTACTAATGGGATAGGTAATACAACTGCTTATATGAATAAAGAAGATCATAAGTATTATATTAAAGGTGATAGTAGTTATGAATTAGAAGTCACTTTCAATTGGGGAGAATTAACTCCTATTAACCCATAATAACACTTGATAATATCTATTTTTACTACGATAATATGAATATGAACAACATTATTAAACCAACTATTCGTTCACAAGTTTATGATATTCTCAAACAAAGAATAATGGAGGACTATTATAAAGCTGGTTCAAAATTATCTGAGCAACAAATTTGTGATGAATTACAAGTAAGTAGATCTCCAGTTAGAGAAGCTTTTCGTCAGCTTGAAGCAGATGGATTATTAATCAGCAATGCCAACAAAGGTGTAATTGTTAAAAAATTTACTGAGCATGATGTGGAAAGTTTCTATGAAATAGAAAGTAGCATTCAAGCTTATTCAATAAATACTAATCGCGACATTTTTTGCGAAGAAGAAAAAGAAAAGTTTAAAGCACTTAAAATAGGATTTGAAGAGGCTTATAAAAAGAAAGATTTAAATGAATATTTAAAATTATCCGAACAATTTCATTATGAAATTATTTGTCTTTCTTCTAATTCTTTTTTAGTAGATATTTATAAAAGAATTGGTATATTGAATTATCGTTTCCGTTTATTATCTTTAAAAGATCCTACAAGATTTGATAAAGCTCATAAAGAACATAAACAAATAATAGAAGCCATTCTAAAAGACGATGCAGCTTTAGCTAAACAATTATTAAAGAATCATATTGAAGAAGCTTCAAAAGTTGTAATCAGAACCTTAACTAAAGAATAGCCATTAAAAAAAGCTGGTCACCCAGCTTTTCTTTTTATCATTACTTAATGATTTCTGTGATATTACCAGAACCTACTGTTCTAC
>CACZTC010000055.1 GCA_902784015.1 uncultured Erysipelotrichaceae bacterium
AAAGGCGAAGGCGGCAATCAATGCGTCGCAATTAGTTATGATAGTCGCTTAAAAGGATGGAATTTTGCGCGTATTGCCTCTGGCGTCTTAGCAGCTAATGGTATTACTGTATATATTTATGATGAATTAATGCCAGTACCAGCTTTAAGCTTTGCGACAAGATATTATAAATGTAATGCTGGTATTATGTTAACAGCTAGCCATAATCCAGCTAAATATAATGGTTTTAAGGCTTATGGACCTGATGGCTGTCAAATGACAGATGAAGCTGCAGCTATAGTTTATGAAGCTATTCAAAAAACAGATATTCTTGAAGGTTATAAAATAATAGATTTTGCGGAAGGCGTTGAAAAAGGCTTAATCCATTTTGTTGGCGATGAATGCAAAGAAGCTTTATATGCCGAAATAGAAAAACAACAAATTAGACCGGGACTAGCTAAAGATTCTGGTTTGAAATTAGTTTATTCACCATTAAATGGTACTGGCTTAGTACCTGTCACAAGAGTTTTAAAAGATATTGGTATTGAAGATATAACGATTGTTCCTGAACAAGAATATCCTAATGGATATTTCACAACTTGTCCTTATCCTAATCCAGAAATATATGAAGCTTTAGAAAAAGGTTTAGCTTTAGCTAAAGAAGTTGATGCCGATTTGATGTTAGCTACAGATCCTGATGCGGATAGAGTAGGTATAGCTATGCGCTGTAAAGATGGTAGTTATGAATTAGTATCTGGTAATGAAATGGGTGTTTTATTGTTGGATTATATAGCTAAAGGAAGAATAGAAAAAGGTACAATGCCAAATAATCCAGTAGCTGTTAAATCAATTGTTTCAACACCATTAGCTGATAAAGTAGCTGAAAAATATGGAGTTGAATTAAGACATACATTAACTGGTTTTAAATGGATTGGTGATCAAATAGCTAGATTAGAAGCTAAGAATGAAGAAGATAGATATATCTTTGGTTTTGAAGAAAGCTATGGTTATTTAGCTGGTACTTATGTTAGAGATAAAGATGCAATTGTGGCATCGATGTTAATATGTGAAATGGCTGCATATTATCGTAGTATAGGCAGTTCTATCAAAGAAAGATTAGAAGAAATCTATAGTGAATTTGGTAGATATTTAAATAAAGTTGATAGCTTTGAATTTGGTGGCTTATCAGGTATGGAAAAGATGTCAGGAATAATGGATGATCTAAGAAAGAATCCTTTAACTGAGATAGCAGGTCGCAAAGTAATTAATGTTGTAGATTATATTAATCCAGACGAAACTGGTTTACCTAAAGCTAATGTAATTACTTATACTTTAGTAGATGGCTCTAGCGTTATTATTAGACCTAGCGGAACTGAACCAAAGATTAAAGCTTATTTCACAACATTAGGAAAAGATTTAGAAGAAGCTATTAAGGTTAAAGAAGAATTAGCTCAAGATTTAAAGCCAATATTTTCTTAAATAATCTTGTAAGATTCATTTAAAAAAGGACACTTATATTGGTGAGGGGGATAAAACCATGAAAAAAGGTTGGTTGATATTAATTATGTTTAGTTTACTAGTGGGTTGTTCTACAAATATTCAAACAACAGGAGCCACAAAAGATGATATAAATATATCTTTTGTGAGTAAAGATATAAAAACGAATAAGAATACTGATTCTACTATTTATGTCTTTAATATAAAAATCGAGAATAAAAGTGATAAAGAAATAAGTGTCGTTAAATATTATTTAAATCATTTAGATGAAAATGGCGAAGTTGTTGATTATGTTTATCGCAGTTATTATGCAGCTAATGAACCTTTAATGCCAGGAAAGAGTATTACAGATGAAGTTGGTTATCAATTATATGGCATAGGTGTAGTTAAAGAAGTTGAAATCGTAATAGACCAAGTATTGACTGCTGAAGAAGAGCCAGTAATGCATCTTCCTGAACCTGGCGATACATTAGCTATGGCTTATGCGGATGAGCGCTTGAATAATTTGAGCACTCAAACGGTTAAGCATGCAGAAGTAGGAATCGACCAAATGGGTGTAGATAGAATAGCTGACTTCGACACTGAAAAAGAGATAGAAGAATTCATTGAAGCTTTCAATAAAATTACAATTGGTGAAGAAGGTGATGAATTTGTAACAGATAACTATAATTGGATAGCTATTGAATTCAAAGATGGTTCTGTATTTAGAATGAGTATGAATCTATATAATTTAGAAATATATAAGAACCAACAAGAACATATTTATACACTTAATAATCTAAAAGATTTATGGACAATGGCCGAGGAAAGAGCTGTTCTAAAAGATAATTAATATTTCTATTAATGCTAATTAGACATTAAAGACAAAAAATTATTTTGCTAGACTAAAACAAACTTAATGGCAAAACAAAATGAATGTTGGTTTTGCTACTCTAAAATATTTTGCTAGACTAAAACGCCAAGTAAGCCTTGAAACTATTTACTATAGTTTTGCTACTCTAAACATTATTACCATCTTTTTATGATGGTGATATCTGTTTTTTTAATGATAAAATAGATAGTAATTGGAGGTTTACTTTATGGATCAAGAAAGAATAATTCATGATTTTCATGAAGGCTGTTGTACTAATGCCTATGATTTTTTTGGTGCCCATTTTGCGTATGAAGATAAAGAAGGTGTGCGCTTCCGTCTTTATGCTCCACATGCTAAAAGTGTACAAATAATAGGTTCATTTACCAATTGGGATGAATCTCCTATTTATATGGAAAAAAGTAGAGAGTATGAAGGAGTATGGGAATTATTTGTAGGTGAAGCAAAAGAATGGGATTCTTATAAATATCGCATTGAAGATAAAAAAGGTAATTATTTAGATAAATCTGATCCATATGCTTTTTATAGTGAAACTAGACCTTCAACAGCTTCCAAAGTTTATGATATTAAAAATATAAAATGGTCTGATAAGACTTGGATGAATAAAAGAACGAAGAATTTTGATAAACCAATGAGTATATATGAAGTGTATGCTGGAGGATGGAAACATAATGGGGAATATCCATATACTTATGGCATGTTAGAAGAGAATTTAATACCTTATGTATTAGAAAATGGTTTTACGCATATAGAATTGATGCCTCTAAATGAATATCCATTTGATGGATCATGGGGCTATCAAGCAAGTGGTTATTATTCATTAACCTCACGTTATGGTAATCCAACTGAATTTGCGCATTTTGTGAATGCATGCCATAAGGCAGGCGTAGGTATCATCATGGATATGGTACCAGTTCATTTTGTCAAAGATGCTTTTGGTTTAAGATATTTTGACGGGGAACCACTTTATGAATATAAAGATAGAAGTGATGCTGAATCAGAATGGGGAACAATGAATTTTGATTTATGGAATGAAGAAGTTAGATCTTTCTTGATTTCAGCAGCTAGCTTTTGGTGTGAAATCTATCATATTGATGGTATCAGAATAGATGCAGTTAGTAATTTAATATATTGGGGTGGTAATAGAGATAGAGGCACTAATGAAGGATCTTTAAATTTCATTAAAAGGTTTAATTATCTAATTAATCGTAAATTCCCTGAGGTTATGTTAATAGCGGAAGATAGTTCAGATTATCCTAAAGTAACTGCTTCAACATTAGATGGCGGTTTAGGTTTTGATTATAAATGGGATTTGGGCTGGATGAATGATACTTTGAAGTATTATTCAACAGATACTATTTATCGTCATTGGGACCATAATAAAATCACTTTTTCAATGGCTTACTTTTATAGTGAAAGATTCTTGATGCCATTAAGTCATGATGAGAATGTTCATGGTAAAAAGACAATCGTTGATAGGATGTGGGGGTCTTATGATGATAAATTTGCTCAAGTTAGAAATTTATATGCTTATATGTTTGCTCATCCTGGTAAGAAATTAAATTTCATGGGTAATGAAATCGCAAGCTTTAGAGAATTTGATGAAGAAAAAGAATTAGATTGGTTCTTATTATCTTATCCTCGCCATGATGCTTTCTTAAGATATTTTGCGGATTTAAATAAGATATATCAGAATCATAGTTGTTTATATAAATATGATTATGACTATACTAAAGGCTTTAAATGGTTAGATGCAGATAATTCTGAACAGAGTGTATTTAGCTTCTATAGAGAAGATGAAAAAGAATATCTTGTTGTAGTATTAAATCTAACTGGTCAATCTTATGAAAACTATGATATTTATGTACCACAAAAAGGAACTTATACAGAAATATTAAATTCTGAAAAAGATATCTATGATGGCTGTAATATGTGTAATTATGAACCATTAAAAGCTTGGGATAGTAAGAATGAAGAAGATAAATTTAAAAATAAATTAACAATTAGGCTAGCACCATTTGCGGCTATATATTTTGTGAGTAAAAAAAGAAAGAGTAGTAAGGATTAGAAAATTGTATGTTTAAAACAAAAAGTGAATTTAAGAAAGAATTTAAGAAAAGATTAACAGCCACATATGGTTGTTTACCAGAAGAAACTCATATTACTGAAAAGTATATGACGCTTGGAACAATGGTAAGAGACTATGCCAGTGTTAATTGGAAAGATACAAAACAAGCTATTAGCAAACAAAAGCATCGTCAGGTTTATTATTTTTCAATGGAATTCTTATTAGGTAAATTATTAACTAATAATATTAAGAATTTAGGCATTGAAAAAATAGTAAAAGATGGTCTTAAAGAATTAGGAATATCATATGAAGATATTGCGCGCTTAGAAAGTGATCCAGGCTTAGGTAATGGTGGTTTAGGTAGATTAGCTGCTTGTTTTATGGATTCTTCTGCAACAAATAATTATCCAGTTAATGGCAATTGTATAAGATATAGATCTGGTTTATTTAGACAAGTTATTAATAAACATGGGGAACAAGTTGAAGTTCCTGATATGTGGCTTAGAATTGGTAATCCATGGGAAATAAGAAAGCCTAAACATTCGGTAGATGTAAAATTCTATGGAGAATTAGAAACTAAATATGATGAAGATGGAACTATGTCATTTAAATTAAGACATGCAACCCATGTCTTAGCTGTGCCATATGATATGGCATTGATTGGTGAAAATACGAAAATGACAAATACTTTACGTTTATGGTCAGCAGAACCAGCTGATACTGCACCACGCAATATGGATTATCGTAAATATCTATCAGAAGTAGATGATATATGTATGAATGTATATCCTGATGATAGTACTGAAGAAGGTAAATATTTAAGACTTAAACAACAATATTTCTTTGTTTGTGCAGGTATTAATAATATTTTAAAAACCCATATGAAAACATATGGTAGCCTTAAGAATCTTGATAAGAAAATAGCTATTCAATTGAATGATACTCATCCTGTTTTAGCTATACCTGAAATGATGAGAGTATTAATGGATGATTATCAATTCTCTTGGGATGAAGCTTTTAAAATGACGGTCAATATTATGGCTTATACTAACCATACTGTATTAAGTGAAGCATTAGAAAAATGGCCAGTTGAATATATTCAAACATTATTACCAAGATTATTTATGATTATTCAAGAAATTGATAGAAGGTTCAAAGAAGAAGTATATCATCGTTTCCATGATGAAGATTTATGTAATAGAGTAGCTATTATTCGTGATGATAATATCAATATGGCCTCGCTTGCCATAGTTGGCTCACATAGTACTAATGGGGTAGCTAGATTACATACCGAAATATTAAAGAATGATATCTTTTGTGATTATTATCATATTTATCCAAAGCGCTTTTCAAATAAAACAAATGGTATCACGCCACGTAGATGGATGCGCTATGCTAATCCAGAATTAGCTAATCTTTTAGATAAAACAATCGGTAGTGCATATCATAAAGACTCTAGTAAAATAGAAAAATTAATGAAATATGTTGATGATGATAAAACCCAAAAAGCCTTCTTGAAAGTAAAAAAAGAAAGAAAAATTAAATTACAAAAATATATAAAAGAAGTAACAGGAATAGAAATAGATGAAAAAGCAATTGTGGATGTACAAGCTAAACGTCTACATGCATATAAAAGACAATTATTGAATATTTTACATGTCATCTATTTATATAAAGAATTAAAAAAGAATCCTGATAATTATGTAAGAGAAAAAAGAGTATTTATATTTGCTGCTAAAGCAGCAAGTAATTATTTATTTGCGAAGAAAGTTATTAAATTGATTAATAATGTTGCCAAAGTTATTAATAATGATGAAGATGTTAAAGATAGAATAAAAGTTATTTTCTTACCTAATTATAATGTCTCTATTTCGGAAATATTAGTTCCTGCAACAGATGTCAGTGAACAAATTAGTACTGCAGGTAAAGAGGCTAGCGGTACTGGTAATATGAAATTCATGATGAATGGCGCTGTGACTTTAGGAACACTGGACGGGGCAAATGTAGAAATAGATGAATTAGTTGGTAGAGATAATGATGTTATCTTTGGTTTAACAGTAGAAGATATACAAGAATTAAAAGAGAATTATAATTCTAGATATATTTATGATAATGATTATCATATTAAAGAAGTAGTTGATAGTTTAATAGATGGCAGTTTTGCGGAAGAAGAAGAGGATTATCAAATAATATATCAAGATCTAATTGATAATAATGATCCATATTTTGTGTTAGCTGATTTTGAGAATTATATCTTGGCTCAGGAAAAGATTGAAAAATTATATAAGAATAAAAAATTATGGGCTAAGATGTGTTTGGTTAATATAGCTAAGAGCGGTTATTTTTCAAGCGATCGAACAATTCAAGATTATGCAGAAGAGATTTGGAAAGTAAAAGCTTTAGATATTTGATAGAAAAAAGAGGTAGATATTTGGCAAGTATATTAGCTTATTTAGATGATTTTGGAAAAATGAAGGTCCATATGGACAAAGGTTTTTATGGTGGACGCTCAAATTGTTTTTATGCATCAAGTGATGATGGCTTCAATATAAAACTTGTGATAAATGGAATTGAAGAAACAGATAATGAAATAGTTTATGATTTGACAACACCAACTGGTATACGTTTTGGAGTTGATTATACTGTTTGGGAAGAGCATGGGGCTAGTACACCATTAATAATGCGTTTTATAGTTAATACTAATCAGTTCAATGAAAGATTTTATTATAGCGGTAATGATTTAGGAGCTATTTATAATAAAGCTTATACAGATTTTGCAATATGGACACCAGTCGCTTCAAGCGTCATTTTAAAATTAAGAATTAACGAAGAGATTAAAACCTTTCCAATGATAAGAGAGAAGAAAGGTGTTTTTAGAATTAGGGTTGAAGGTGACCTTAAAAATGCAAGCTATACATATTTGGTTAATAGAAATGGGGAAGTAGTAGAAAGTATTGATCCTTATGCGATATCATCTACAGCTAATGGTAAAGAAAGCGCAGTAATTGATATCCAAGAATTAGAGAAGATTAAAGATTATGAAGTTGATAAATTAAAGAGTGCGACTGATGCCATCATATATGAAACTAATGTAAGAGATATGACCAGTAATAAAAAAGCTGGTACTACAACTAATGGTTTATTCGCTTCCCTATGTGAAGAGAATACTTATTATAAAGATATGAAAACAGGCTTATCATATTTAGCGGATTTAGGTGTAACCCATATTCAACTACAACCAGTTAATGATTTCGCAACAGTAAATGAATTAAGTATCAATCAATATAATTGGGGCTATGATCCTTTACAATACTTAACACCTGAAGGTAGTTATAGTACTAATCCTAATGATGCTTATGCACGTATTAAAGAATTAAAGAAGATGATAAGTGCTATGCATAAACATGGTTTAAAAGTTGTTTTAGATGTTGTTTATAACCATGTTTATGATGTTTCTTCATCAAGCTTTAATAAGATAATGCCTTATTATTATTTTAGATATACTGATAGTGCTCATTTATCAAATGGTTCATATTGTGGCAATGATATAGCTTCTGAAAAACCAATGGTAAGAAAATATCTTCTTTATGTAATAAAGATGTTATTTGAATTATATAAAATAGATGGATTACGCTTTGACTTAATGGGTATTTTAGATGTTGAAACAATTAACGAGGTGGTAAAACTTGTTAAAAAAATAAAAGATGATGCCCTCATCTATGGTGAAGGCTGGGATATGCCAACCTTATTAGATAATGAGAATAAAGCTAGTATGAATAATGCATATAAGATGGCTCATGTTGGTTATTTCAATGATAATTTTAGAGATATTATCAAAGGTAAAACAAGTGATGATCAATTATATGAAAAAGGATATCTAACTGGTGACTTAAATCTAGTTAATGAAGTAGCTTCTTGTTTATGTGCTTCTATAATTGGCGAAGATTATCTTAAAAAATTTGATGAACCTTATCAATCTATTAATGCTTTAGAGACGCATGATAATCATACTTTATGGGATAAGATGCATTATAGTAATCATAATGAAGATAGAACGACTAGACAAAAAAGACAAAAATTATTAATCGCTACAACACTATTAGCTCAAGGTATACCTTTTATTCATATGGGTGAAGAATATTGTGGAACTAAAAATGATTTTGGTAATTCATATAATTTAGGCGATGGTGTTAATCAATTTGATTATGATAGAGCTATTAAGAATAAGCATATTATAGATTATACAAAAAAATTGATAGAATTAAGAAAAGCTCATTCAGGCTTTAGATTAAAAGATAGCGAAGCTATTATTAATAGAGTTATTGTGACTAATAGTGAAGATGGTGTTATCTATTATGAAATAAATGATTCTAAAGAGATTATAAGAGTTATTATTAATCCGACTTTCGATAAAAAAGAATATGTATTTGAAGAAGGTTTTAAAATAATCTTTGATGAAGATGGTAATAATAGTGAAAGCGAAGATATCAAAGTGGCTCCACTAAGCTTAATAGTTACAAGAAAGGAAAATAAGATATGAAAAGATTAATTAAAATATTATTGGCTATAGCTTTATTTGTACCATATACAGTAATCTATGCAGATGATAGTAAAGATTTTGATGAATTCATGGAAAATGAATTCATTGACTTAATGGAATCTGATTATACAACTTTACATTATGCTTTAAAAAACTATGAAGATTATGGAATCACAAAACCAGATTTAACTATCGGTTCAGCTTCATGGGATGATTACGCTGATGATTTACAAGGTTGTACTGATACACTTAGCGAATTAGAATCTTTTAATTATGATAAATTATCTGAATCCCAACAACATGATTATGATACATATAAATTCTATTTAGAAAGAATGATTGAATTAAATCAATATCCATATCATGACTTTTATTTCTGGCCTAATGGGGGAGTACATGATGGTATTGTTACAACATATACAGAATTTGTATTCTATCAAAAAGAAGATATTGATGATTATTTAGAAGTATTAAAAACAACTGATGACTTATTGAATGATTGTTTAGATATTACTGATAAACAAGTTAAAGAAGGCTATTTCATGCCAGATGGTGCGCTAGATTCAACTCTTGAAGCAATCGAAAAATTTATTAAGAAGAAAGATAATAATGAATTAATCGTTATTTTTAATAATAATATTGAGGCTTTTGAAGGGCTTAGCCAAAATGAAAAAGAAGAATATAAGAATAAGAATAAAGAAATAGTTTTAAATGATGTTATACCTGCTTTTGAAAAGACTTATAACCAACTAGAATCCTATCGTGGTTCTCGTAAATATGGAGATAGTGTATATGATTTACCTGATGGTAAAGAATATTATGAAGCATATGTAAAATTTAAGGCTTCTACAGATGCTACGCCTCAAGAATTATTAGATATCATGAATGATGTTTTAGATATGGAAATTAAAAATCTATATGCGATTATTTTCTCTTTAAGCGAAGATGAGGAAACAATTGATATGGAAGATCCTGAAGAAATATTAGAATATCATCGTAAACATTTAGAAGATTTCCCTGAAGGTCCTACCGTAACTTATACAGCTACATATCTAGATCCAAGTGTAGCTAATGATGGCATAATTGCATATTATATGGAACCTCCAATTGATGATATTAAAGATAATGTGATTAAGATTAATGGTGATGGTATTAAAAATACTAATGAACTATATTCAACATTAGCTCATGAAGGCTTTCCAGGACACCTATACCAAATCACATGGTATTTAGATACAAATCCTAATAAATTAAGAACGCAAATAAATATGATTGGCTATACTGAGGGCTGGGGTATGTATGCAGAGAATCATGCCTTTGCTTCAATGCCTTTAGATGATGTTGATAAAGAATATAATCGTTTGAATACAAGTATAGGTTATATTATGAATGCTGCATGTGATGTTGGTGTTAATGGTCTAGGTTGGTCAGTTGCAGATGTTAAATCATTCTTAGAAGATTTAGGCTTAAATAGTGAAATGGCCCAAGACTTATATGATTTTGTCTGTGAGGCGCCTGGCGTTATAGTGCCTTATGGTTTAGGCTTAGCACAGATGCTAAGACTAAAAGAAAAAGCTCAATATGAAATGGGCGATAATTTTAATTTGAAAGACTTTAATACTGTCCTATTAACTTATGGTGATAGACCA
>CACZTC010000056.1 GCA_902784015.1 uncultured Erysipelotrichaceae bacterium
AAGAATAGCAGGTATTTTAAATTTAGTATGTAATATACCTGTAAATGTTCCACATAATATACCAGCTAAAAAAGCTATACAAATTGCTAACCATTGATTCATACCACCAATAATCAACATTACTGATATAGCTCCGCCAGTTGTGAAAGAACCATCTACAGAAAGATCAGAGATTTCTAATAAACGAAAAGTAATATATAAACCTAAAGCCATGATACCCCAAATGATACCTTGTGCTACACCACCAGGGAGGCTCTTGAATAGATTAATAAAATTTAAATCATAATAAATAATTAAAGAGTGCATATAAAACCTCAGTTATTATTCGCTCTCCTCAATTGCTTCATAATCGCTTGGTATATTAATATTTAATGCTTCTGCACGCTCTTTAGAATATTTCTTTACAGGATTAGGGAAATATTCAATTGGCATAGTTGAAATATCTTTGCCATTTTTAAGAATTTCAATTGCCATCTTACCAGTTGTGACACCTAAGTCATAATAATTTATTGATAATGTTGCAATACCACATCCTGCACAAATTCCTTCTTCTCCAGCAATAATAGGAACGCCAGCAGGGAAGGCAATATTATTAATAGTTTCAGTACAAGAAGCAGCAGTATTATCGGTTGGAATATAAATAGCATCACATTCATTTACTGCGCTTTGTGTAAATGTTCCTACATCATTAGTATCAGTAAATGGATATTCATTTACTGTAATATTTTTGGCTTCTAATGCGGCTTTAACAACTTCTACTTGATATTTAGAATTTGCTTCAGAAGCGCAATATAGAATACCAACTGTTTTAGCATCAGGTAATAATTCAGTAAATAGATTAGCTTGTTCTTCTAATGGAGCGAGGTCGCTCGTGCCAGACACATTAGTACCAACTAAGCCATTAAAATTATCTATTTCTAAAGCTACACCATATTCTGTAATAGATGTACCTAATATAGGAATTTCATTTGTGCTAGCAGCTGCAGCTTGTAAAGCAGGAGTAGCATTAGCCATAATTAAATCTACATTATCAGTAATGAATTGATTGACGATAGTTGTACATACATCAGTTTGACCAGATGCATTTTTAACATCAACCACAACACCATCACCAAATTCACTTTCTAATGTATCTTTAAAGCCTTGAGTTGCAGCATCTAAAGCAGGATGCTGTACTAGTTGAGATACACCAACTTTAATAACTTTGCCATCTTTTGATTCTGTATTCTCTCCATTTGAAGCAGTATTGCTAGAGACACTATTAGTGCATCCTACAACAGTTAATGCTAGAAAGAAAACAATAATTAATGAAAATAACTTTTTCATTTTTCATTCCTCCCTGAAAAATTTTCAATCTTTTATGTATTATATTTCATTTTAATATCCTATTCAATAATATTATCTATATAAATACACTTTTTATGATAAAATTATGAAAAATCGATGAAAGAAAATTAGTAAATAATTATAAGTATTAAAGAGAGTAGGGTATGGTGGAAACCTATATACATAATTATTGAAGCTATTTCTTGAGAGCACTTAATAGGTGACGTTACTCGCGTTAAGAGATAGAGGTGCGTACATTGTACGAATCAGGATGGTACCGCGTTTATTACGTTCCTGTTTGGAGCGTTTTTTATTTGGAGGAAAAGTATTATGAGTGAGAAAAAACTATGTAGTGATCAAGTTAGACAAATGTTTTTAGACTTCTTTGAAAGTAAAGGAAGCATGATTGAGCCAGGTGCAAGCTTAATACCGCATAATGATCCAACTTTATTATGGATTAATGCCGGAGTTAGTGCTTTGAAGAAGTATTTTGATGGAACAGAAAAACCGGCTAATAATCGTATTGCTAATGCACAAAAATCAATACGTACAAATGATATTGAAAATGTAGGTAAAACAGCTAGACATCATACATTTTTTGAAATGTTAGGTAACTTTTCAATTGGTGACTATTTTAAGAAAGAAGCGATTTATTGGGCTTGGGAATTTTTAACAAGTAAAGAATGGATTGGTTTTGATCCAAATCGTTTATATGTAACTGTTTATCCTGATGACGATGATGCATATAATCTATGGTTAGAAGTTGGTATGAATCCAAACCATATTAAAAAGACTGATGATAATTTCTGGGAAATTGGTAGAGGACCTGGAGGACCAGATACAGAATTATTCTATGATCGTGGCGAAAA
>CACZTC010000057.1 GCA_902784015.1 uncultured Erysipelotrichaceae bacterium
ACATAATTCAATACCTCTTTTCTATATCTATTATATGCTTTTTTTCTAAGCACTCAATTCTTCCCATTCTTTCATAAGATTAGCTATCTCATTATGAATATCATCAATTCTATCATCTAATTCTTTCATTTTTGTTTGGTCTTGATAATATTCTGGTTCATATCTTAATTCACGTGCCTCTTCTAATTCATTTTCCTTTTCGGTGATAGCTTTTTCTAATTGTTTTATTTTTCTAGCTTTGCCTTCTTTAGATAAGGGGGTTTCTTTTCTTTTTATTTCTTTTATGACATTTACTTCTTTTATTTCTTTTTCTTTAGTTTCTTCTAATTCATAATATTCACTATATGTCATCGGTATATATTTAACATCTTGATCATCAAATATTAATAAAGAAGTTGCTATCTCTTTAATAAAATATCTATCATGTGATACAAAGATGATTGTTCCTTGATAATCCTTTAATGCTTCTTCTAAAGCTTCCTTTCCTAAAATATCTAAATGGTTAGTAGGCTCATCTAACAATAATAAGTTTGCATGTTTTAGTAATAATTTCGATAAACTTAATCTCACCTTTTCCCCACCAGATAATACATCTACAGACTTAAATACATCATCTGCAGAAAATAGAAATTGGCCTAAAACACTCCTAATAGTAGTTCTATCTAATTCAGGATATTCATCCCATAATTCTTCTATAACTGTCTTATCACTTGAGAATTGAGCTAGTTGTTGATCAAAATATCCAACCTCAATTTGATGTCCAAATAACATATCCCCGCTTAACGCAGGCATCAAAGACATAATTGTTTTCATGAATGTTGATTTACCTGTACCATTTTTACCGATAATACCAACTCTATCCCCTCTTCTCACATTTAGATTTATTGTAGCTAAAGGATGATCATAACCAATAACTAAATTATCGATATCTAATACTCTTTCCCCACCTTTTAAACGCGGCTTAAAGCGGGCATGAAAAACTTTATCATCACTTTTCTCTAAAGATATTCTTTCCATGCGATCAAGATATTTAATCTTTGATTGTGCAAATTTAGCTTTATTCTTTTTATAGCGAAATTTTTCAATCAATTCTTCTAATCTTTCAATATCTTTTTGTTGGCGTTTATAGGCTTGTTCAATTCTTTCGATATCATTTTTCTTTTGTATGACATAAGAAGAATAATTGCCTACATATCTTTTCATTTTTGTATATTCTAATTCATATACAACATTTACTACTCTATCCAAGAACATACGGTCATGACTCACTACAACGACAGCTTTAGGATAATTACGAATATAATTCTCTAACCATTCTATTGCTTCAACATCTAAATGATTGGTAGGTTCATCTAATAATAAGATATCTGGTTTAGATAATAGTAATTTCACAAAAGCTATTCTTGTTTTTTGGCCACCTGAGAATTCATTTATTCTTTTATCTAAATCACTTTTAGTAAAACCAAATTTAGAAAAGACTGTATTCATTTCGCTTTCCCATGTATAGCCATTATTAATTTCATATTCTTCTTGTAATTTAGCATAGTCATGTAAAATATTTTCATTACTATCATCTATCATCACTTTTTCTAATTCTCTTAATTTAGCTTCAATTTCAAAAATATGACGATAGTTTTTCATTAATTCTTCTTTAACACTTAAGCCTTCATCTTCAATAACTTTCTGTGCAAGATAGCCTATAGTAGTCGCATTAGCTTTATTAATATTTGCTTTATCAAATTCTTCTTCACCACTTATACAGCGCAAAAAAGTCGTCTTGCCTGAACCGTTTCTTCCAACAAGAGCTATCTTTTCTGTATTTTTGATTTCAAAATTAACATCTTCAAAGACTACATCCGCGCCATAGCTTTTTGTGGCTTTACTTATTTGAAATAACATACCTTAAGATAATATCACATAAAAGGATAAACACTAGTTTATCCTTTATGAATGTATTTAGAATAATAGATTTTTAGGTGGACGCGCAAATGGAATAACATCTCTGATATTTTCTATGCCTGTCACATACATCACTAATCTTTCGAAGCCTAAGCCAAAGCCTGAATGTTCGCAGCCACCATATCTTCTTAGATCTAAATACCACTCTAAGCCTTCCTTACTCATGCCTACTTCGGCCATCTTCTTTTCTAATAGATCTAATCTTTCTTCTCTTTGGCTACCACCTACTAATTCACCAACTCCAGGTACCAACAAATCGCAAGCTGCTACTGTTTTACCATCATCATTTTGGCGCATGTAGAAAGCTTTTATTTCAGCAGGATAATCAATTAAGAAGACTGGGCCTTTAACAACTTGTTCAGTTAAATATCTTTCATGTTCGGTATTTAGATCCATGCCCCATTCAATCTTATTATTTTCGAATTTTACATCTGCATTTTTTAATATCTCGATTGCCTCAGTATAAGGCATTCTTCTAAATTCAGCATTTCTTACATTATTTAATCTATCAAATAATGTTGTATCTATTCTTTCATTAAAGAATTTCATTTCTTCTGGACAATTATCCATGACATAATCGATACAATATTTAATCATATCTTCAATAACATCCATGTCATAATCTAAATCCGCAAAAGCCATCTCCGGTTCAATCATCCAGAATTCAGCAGCATGCGTTGTTGTATTAGAATTTTCCGCTCTAAAAGTCGGCCCAAATGTATAAATATCTCTAAAAGCTAAAGCGAATGCTTCACCTTGAAGTTGACCTGAAACAGTTAATGAGGCATGTTTACCAAAGAAGTCTTCTTCATAATTAGTATCTTCTCTTGTGGTAACTGTAAATGTTTCGCCTGCCCCCTCCGCATCATTACCAGTAATGATTGGTGTATGCACATAAACGAAGCCTTGGTTTTGGAAGAATTCATGAATCGCCATAGCTAAAGCAGATCTAACTCTAAAGACCGCAGAGAATGTATTAGTTCTTGGACGTAAATGTCCTATCTCTCTTAAATATTCAAAAGAATGTCTTTTCTTTTGTAGAGGATAAGTATTATCACAAGCTCCTTCTAAAGATATTTCGGTAGCTTGTACTTCAAATGGTTGTTTCATTTCTGGAGTTAAAACTAATTTACCCACAACCGCAATAGCTGTTCCTGTTAAATATTTGCTGACTTCTTCATAATTATTTAAGTCTTCACTTGTATAAACTATTTGAGCATTTTCAAAAAATGTACCATCATTCAAAGAAATAAAAGATACATTTTTACCATCACGATTAGTTCTTATCCAACCTTGTAGTTGAACATATTCAATCTGATCTTTCTCTAATTCTGTACCTTCTTTAGTTAATTGGTATAGCTCTTTAATACTCATCTCTATTGGCATATGAACCCTCCTAAATACTTCCTTTTGTTGTAGATAATACTAATTCTTGAATAGATGAAATAATATCAACATTCTTTACATATATACCTTGCGGAACTGTGAAATGTTCTGTCGCAAAATTCACAAAACCTTTGATTCCACAATCAATTAATAAGTCTACCGTATTTTGAACATTTTTTGTAATACATAAAATTGCGATACGGCATTCTTCTGGTAATTTTCCTTTTATATCATTTAAATCATAAACAGGTATTGAAACATTATTCACGCTTATTGGATCCAAATCAAAAGCGCAAACTATCTCTCCTACAGTATGTTCCCATTCATTATAATTAAGTAAAGCTTTTCCTAAATTACCCATACCAACAATTACTATTTTTTCATGGATATTCATTCCCACTTCATTAGAAAAAGTTTGAATCAGCTTTTCGATATCATAACCAAAACCTTGTTTTCCTAAAGTTCCTAGAAAACTAAAATCTCTTCTAATTGTTGTTGGTTCAATCGAAACTAAAGAAGCTAATTCATTCGACATTACTCTTGTTTGTCCATCAGCTTTTAATTTGCGTAAAGCTTTTAAGTATAATGGATATCTTTGTACTGTAGCCTTTGGTATTTTCTTATTCTTCATACTCTTCACCCGCATGATAATCGTATCATTTTTAGGCGACTTTGTGAAAAAATAATTTAGTCCATATTTAAGCTAGGATTTGCGCCATCATCAAAACTACCACGTTTTCCATGTTTATAAGCGATATATCCTGAGGCTGCTATCATAGCTGCATTATCTGTACAACAATATAATGGTGGAATTATTAATTTAATATCATCTCTATCTTTGAACTTATCTTCCATTATTTCTCTTAATCTACTATTAGCAGCTACCCCACCAGCTATTACAAACATTTTTGGATTATATTCTTCTACTGCTTTTAAAGATTTATCAACTAATATATTCAAAGCTGTCTCTTGGAAAGAACATGCCATATTAGCTATATTAACTTCATTACCATTTCTTTCTTCACGATTTATTGCTTGGATAATTGCTGTCTTTAAACCAGAAAAAGAAAAATCATAAATACCATCTACTTTTGGCTTAGGTAATTTATAAGAAGCTTCACCTTCTTTACTTAAAGCGTCTATCTTAGGCCCGCCTGGATAACCCAAATCTAAAACCCGCGCAACTTTATCATAAGCTTCACCAATCGCATCATCTCTAGTACTACCAATTATCTCAAAGTCATATTCTTCTTTCATATAAACAAGTTCTGTATGACCACCAGAAATTACTAAGGCTAAAAGAGGATATTCTAATTCAGCCACAAAAGCATTCGCATAAATATGTCCCGTTATATGATGAATTGGAATAAGTGGCTTATCATACATCCAAGCTATTGTTTTAGCAGCACTAATACCAACATGCAAAGAACCTACTAAGCCAGGCCCTAATGTATAAGCTATCGCATCAATTTCATCAATTGTAACATTGGCTTTTTCTAAAGCTTCGCTAATAACGGTCGAAATATTTTCAACATGAATTCTACTTGCGACTTCTGGAACAACACCACCAAATTTAGTATGGATATTAATTTGGCTAGAAACAACATTAGAAAGAATCTCTTTGCCATCTCTTACAATAGCACAAGCTGTTTCATCACAACTAGATTCAATCGCTAATATTATTGTCATCATTTCCTCCTAATGCTTTTACCATCAAATAGGCATCATCACCATTTTCATAATAATTCTTTCTTGTTGCCACATTTATGAAATCATTCTTTTCATATAAATATATAGCTTTTTCATTTCCAACTCTTACTTCTAAAGAGATATTCTCACAGTTATTATCATTAGCTATTCTTATAGCTTCATCTACTAATATTTGGCCTATACCTTTACCTTGATAAGCTTTCTTGACTCCTATATTAGCTATTTGAGCTTTCTCAAAAGTAATCCACAAATCTAAATATCCCTTCACTTCATCATCTTCTTCATAGATATATACTTTCCCAAATGGATTGTTATATATTTCATAAAGAAAAGCTGACTCGGGCCAAGGATTATCTGGGAAAAGCTCTATCTCCATCTCACATAGATATTTAAGGTCATCTTTAGTAGCTTCTCTTATCATCATTTCACCATATAAGAATCGCTTTCTTTTAAATATTCAGGAACTACTAAATCTATATTCTCTTCTAATTTCCATTCATCCCTAATTAAAATAAAGTTTTCAATATAATTAGGCCAATAATTCTCTTTACCAATTAATTCGCCATCTCCTATTATTCTTTCATCTTCAATAATTAAATCTTTTATCTCTTTTATGCATGGTGCTTCTATTTCTTTACCATTCTTATATTTAGCTGTATATATTCTTTTACCTCTAGCATCAATAATAATGCGTGCATCATCTTTTCCAGCATATAACCTTAAAGAATTAACAGTATATAATTTTTTATTACCTAATTTACAAAAGACTTTGGCAATTGTCATCGCTATTCTAATTCCTGTATAGCTACCCGGACCTCTAGTAATAACTACTTCATCAATATCAAGAGGCTTAATATTATAACTATCAAGTAGTTTTATTAATTCAGGAAAGATCTCTTCTGATTGTTTTTTGAAGCATGGATAAAAACATTGCCCTATTAAAATATCATCTTTAAATAGACCAAGTCCTAAATAGATATTGCTTGTATCCATGCATAAAGTAATCATAATTTATCTATTATCTCTTCATATTTCTTTCCTTTTGCGCTTATCTTAAATTCTCTACTATCTTCATCTAATAAAGATATAGAAATAGATAAATATTCTTCGGGAATTAATTCAGAAATAAATTTACTCCATTCAATTACCACAACCCCATCATCTCCAATATATTCTTCAAAACCAAGATCTTGACTTATTCCTTCTAAACGATAAGCATCAAAGTGATATAGATTTAGTCTTCCTTTATATATTTTTTGTATTGTAAAAGTTGGGCTAGTAACATTAGCATCAATATCTAAACCTTTCGCAATTCCCTGTGTAAATGTTGTTTTACCAGCTCCTAGATCCCCGTCTAATAAGATTACAAAACCCTCTTCAGCTAATTCTCCTATGCTCTTACCTAAAGCATGTGTTTCCTCTATACTTGTTGTTTTAAATACTTTCTCTTTCATAATCAAGACTTATATTATATTACAATAATCTATCAATAAATAAAGAAAAGAAGCTTAGTTTAGCTTCTCTTCCATATCTTTTAATATCTCAGTTACAGTTTCAATTACCCCAGCAATAGTTTCTTCTTTAAAAGGACTTAATAAATTAGCTGCTTGAAGCAATTCATTATAACCTTTTGAGCCACCTAATTTACATAAATATAGATAATCTTTCCAAGCTCCTTCAAAGTCCTTCTGCATTCTTACAAAGAATTGAAGTGCACATAACATAGCCAAGGCATAATCTACATAATAGAATGGGTACATAAAGATGTGTTGTTTTTGCATCCAGAAGGCTCCTCCTTCTAAGAATTCATCCCCATCATAATCGCGCCAAGGCATATATTTTTCTTCTATATCTTTCCAAATCTTTCTTAATTCTTCGCTTGTTTTTTCTTCACCTTCAAAAACTCTATGTTGGAATTCATCTACACTTATTAAATAAGGAATATTACAGATACTTTCAACTAAATGTTCATAGCGATATTTATCACCATCATTACCATCATAGAAATAGCCATACCATTTATCAGTAAAGAATTCCATCGCCATTGAATGGATTTCATTTATATCTGAAGTTGACCAATAATAGCTCATTAAGGGTTGATTTCTCGATGCTACAAAACCTTCAAAAGCATGCCCTGCTTCATGTGTTAATACTTGGGTATCTGCACTTGTACCATTAAAATTAGAATAAATAAATGGTGCTTTATAATCAGGTAAAGCTGTACAATAACCTCCCATATGTTTATTAGGTCTAGTTTCTAAATCATATAATTCATGTTCAACCATGAAATCAAAATATTCTTTTGTTTCATTTGATAATTCACTATAAGTATTTTTAGCAGCATTAACCATTTCTTCTACTGTTTTATTAGGTTCAGGATTACCTTCTTTAAAATATAGTTTTTCATCATAATATCTTAGCTTATCAATACCTAATCTATCTCTTTGATCTTCATGTAATTTATTAGCTAAAGGAACTATATATTTCTTGACTGCTTCTCTAAACTTCTCTACTTCTTTTGGACCATAATCAAATCTATGCATATCAAGATAAGCCATATCTATATAATTATTAAATCCTAATTTATTCGCTTCACTTCTTCTTAAAGAGCATAATTCTTTATATATCTCATCTAATTCTTCATCAACTGTATTATAAAGATCACTCCAAGCATGCATTGCTTCCTTACGTACATTTCTATCATTATCTAACATATGTTTTAATAGACCATAGAAATTACATTCTTCCCCTCTAAATTCAGTTTTACATTCTGCAACTAATCTAGAATATTTACTTGATAATTTAGCTATCTTAATACTTTCTTCTTCAATCTCTTCACTATTTAATTTGATATCTGCTTCAATATCTTTAATAACTTGATCACCAAATTCTTTTATAAAATCTTCTTTATATTCAGAAGCGACTAATGCCTCTGCCAACTCTTTTTCTTTTAAAACAATTTTAAAAAATGATTCATTATAAAATTCTTCTTCATTTTTATAGAATTCATCACTAGTATTCATATTAGCTCTAATACTAGCGATAGTTGCAGTAGTCGAAAAATGACTCATTGTTTCTTCAAAAGAAAAATATGCTGCTTTCATTTCTTCATAGCTACTAGCTTTTTTAAATATTTCTAATTTCTCATTTAATTCTTTTTCTAATTCATCAATATTCGGTCTAATATATTCTAAATCTTTTAATTTCCACATATTTCCTCCTTAAAACCTTTTTTATTATTATATAGAAATAATTATTAGATTATATTAGTAATGCCTAAAAAAAGATAGAAGTTTCAGCTTCTATCCTTTAACAATATTAATTCTATGATTTCTTACGCAATATTATTGATCCAAATATGCTTAAGATTGAAATACCTAATATCATTAACCATAAATTAGTATTATTACTATCAGAAGTATCCACTACAGCTTTTTTAGGTGGATTATTTACAACTTTTATATATGCTTCGCTTTCTTCTGTAGTAAATTCAACTTTATCAACCACTTTATCATTTAAATAATATGTAGCTATATAATCTTTAGATTCTTTTTCTTTAACTGTTACTGTAGCTCCTACTGGAACAAAATCTAACATTACTTCTGTATCTGGTGGAATTGGTCCATTTAAAGTATAAGTTTCACCATTATAAGTAATTACAACTGTAAATTCATAAGATTCAGCTTTTGTTAAACCTTCACCAACAGTCTTTATCAAATAACAATTAGTATATTTCAAGTCTTTAGCAGGTGCTTTTGGAAGCCAAGGACGAGTATGACTAGTTACTATATATGTATTACCATCTACTGCTACAGTACTAACTGTATGTTCAATTTCTGTAGCTACTTCAACTGTATAAGTAGAATCAGGATTTAAATGATCAACTTCTTTACTCCAATTATTGTCTTCATTTAATTCATATTTTGCAATTTCTTTGCTATTTTCTAGTAAGGATACATAAACGACTTCTGGTCTTATTTCTAAAGCATCTTCATCATCATCCCATTCTTGGCGAAGTGTTATGACATTTTCGTCTTCTGCCTCTTCAGCTTCATTTATTATAACAATCGTTCCATCTTCTTTAACTTCAACGCTGCCGTTTTCTATTTCTGTTGTATTAATCTTTATATTTC
>CACZTC010000058.1 GCA_902784015.1 uncultured Erysipelotrichaceae bacterium
GTTATTAAATATATTCATAATCACACCTCCTTAAGAATTCCAGTCAGTAAATAGACTATATAAGGAGAAGACTGTACAAGCTACGACTATACCGACACATATATTGAGCGGGAATATTAGACCGCTACTGAAGATACTACCAGGAGTACCTAATGGAATAATGCTATGAATACCATTAGCTCCAGTTAATATCGAATATGTCTTTAAGCCTATATATACAAATAAGCCAATAGCCATATATTTTGTACAACGCTTCACGGTAATGAATTGTTCAGATAATCTTTGTCCAAAGACAAGATGATTGAGGACAAGTCCACCACCGATGATAGCTCCTCCTGAGAATCCTCCACCAGGCGATAAGTGACCATTCAAGACAATATATATGCCATATAGAATAATGAATGGTAATGTGATCTTCACAATAACTTTTGCTGGCAAGGAACGAATACCTTTATAGTTTCCATCACATGCTTCTTTATCATTCTCATCATGATTTCTTTCTTTTTGTTGTAAGAGGAAGATGACAGTGATAGTAGCTGTGAATAATACAATTGATTCGCCTAATGTATCGAATGCACGATAATCTAGAATCATACCAGTAACCGCATTGACTGCTCCTGTTTCTGATAAACCTTTTTCTAGATAACGAATTGCCACTTCATTCATGGCTGGCGCTTCAGGTGAACCAAACTTAGGTAAATTAGCGACAGTTATAAGTAACATTGCAACAATTAGTATTCCCCCAATGATCGCCCCAAATCGATACCATACTTCCGGTTGTGTCAGTTCCCTTGTGTCTTCTTGGGTTGCTTCTTTTAATTCAGCAACCATATCTTCTTTTTCAACTTCTTTATGAACTTCTTCTACTATAGGAGTAGTGGTTTCCACCTTGACTTCTTCATGTCCATGATCGTCATGTCCGTGATCGTCATGTCCGTGATCATCATGTCCATGATCATCATGACCATGATGGTCATCCTTTTTAGGAGGATAAACAATTTCTGGTGGAATATCTGATGAATTAGCATCTACCCAATCGATAAAGTGCTGAAGATCACCATTATCAGAAATTACCTTCATCTTGTTCACCACCTTTCTCCTTTAATGCATTTATTTTTTTCAAAGTTAAGATGAATAGTAGTGTCGTGACGCCGCATCCTACAGCAGCTTCGGTTATAGCCAAGTCTGGAGATTCAATTGATAACCAGAGAACAGCCATAATCGTACTGTATGACATGAAGACAATAACGGCATTAAGTAGATTCTTTAAGAAGAATACGCTTATTGCACAAGCAACTAAGAATCCTAATAATAAACCTTCAACTAATGTCATAGTGCATCCTCCACTTCACATTCATCTGTGATATTCTCATTTGTTTCAACTTCAATTTTGCAGACTAGATGAGATGCTACAGGATTTGATAACCAGATTAGAACTACCACTAAGAATAGTTTTAAGATTGCTCCGGGATTACCTGATAAGAACATCAAGCCTACACATACTAGTAATGAAGCAAGTGAGTCACATTTAGCAGCCACGTGTACACGGTTTAGTACATAATGGAATCTAAATAAACCAAGAGTCGCAATTCCGAATATGAATAGTCCTGCTAAAATGAAGACTGTTCCAGCTATTAATCTAAATAGTTCCATTTGCGTCCTCCTCTTTTCTCCTTGCACTACGTGAAAGCATATTCTTTGCTAGAGCAACTACTGCTAGGAAGCTTAATAATACATATACCAAAGCGATATCCATGAATTGGCTATCCTGTAAGTATTGACCTAGTAAAAGAATGAGTATTACGCCTTTGATGCTGATAATATTTACAGCAACAAGACGATCTGTTGTGCGTGGTCCTAATACTGCCCTTAATAAACAAAAGAAAATTGTTATAGAAAGGAAAAGCATCGCAAATATTAATAAACCAGATTCATAGGTCATATTTAATTGCCCTCCATTCTTTCAATCTTCTTTTCAATGACAGAGTCTTTTAATCCTTCCTCTGCATATTCGTCAATTGCGTGAACATAGACATAGTCATCACCAACATCAACAGTAACTGTCCCCGGTGTTAATGTAATAGAGTTGGCTAAAGCAACAAGTCCCCCATCACTTTTTATGTTGCTGTAATGTCTAAGAATCTTTGGACGAATTCTTTCGTTAGGATTAGGAGAAAGAACCAGCATAATCATATGAATGTTCGCTTTAAACACTTCATAAACTAGTCTTAGAACGAAACCAATCGCAGAGGGAATACGTGAAATAGCCTGAACATCCTTACTAGGATTCCAGAGCCCAACCATTTTCATTGCGATAGATACTAAAGCTATAATTATTATTCCTGCAATGAGCACATCAATTGTGATTCGTTCATTGAACATTAGCCATAATATAAATAATAGTACTGGCATGTTTACGTCTCCTTTCTCTTTTTCTCTAAGTTAATCATCCTCCGTGTCCCTCGGATTCAGATTCATCATGTCCTTCTTCATGGCTATCACCATGTTCTTCACCATGCTCTTCACCATGCTCTCCATGTTCGACTTCTGAATGCCCTTCGCCATGTTCGCCGTGTTCGCCATGATGACCAGGTCCATGACCATGATTTACGTCGGCTACAACAGTCACCAAAATCCATAAGATTAAGGCGATTGCAGCACAAAAGCTTATCAATTTCTTAATCATCTACCCTCTCTTTCTTTAATCATCTTGCTGTCTAATAAATGCATTTATCCCCTCTACATCCATGATGTGGATTTTATTTCTGCCTGTTTGCACAAAACCTAAATCTTTTAATATCTTCAAATTTCTCGTGATTACTTCACGGGTTGTACCTAATCTTTCAGCTATCTCTTCATGACTTATAAGGATAGTGTTATTGCCATTATTACCAACATGGCGCAATAAAAACATCGCTAGTTGCTTTCCTATGTTTTCTAAACCATCGTAGAGATTAGTTGTAAGAGTACTTAAGTGTTTAGATAGTATGTTAATGATGTATTCTCGCATTTGGCGATTAGTTGCTTCATGTTCAACTAAGCTCTCCTGCGGAATAAAGTAGATTTCACTATCTTTACTAGCTCTTACTTCCAAGGAAAAATCATTACTAGCATTCAGGAACTCTTTTGTTAGAAGAATTACATCTAATTTGTTTCCTGTTAGGAGTACTCGCTTACGTCCACTACCATGAGTTACATAAACGAGAATACCTCCCTCGCTGACCATATATAGCCCTTGTCTTTTTTTAATCCTTTCACCTTCGCTATATTGTCTAATTACAGTACTGTCTAATATTTCAGTTTGCTGTAATTCGGTCAAGGAGTTCCAAAAAGGAAATACAATTTCCCATGAAACCATTAAACTATCCCCTCTTCTATGCCTTTATACTAAAGGTTTATATATATAATTTCAGTGACTAATGTCACTTTATGCAAAAACACTTGTATTTTTTGTATTTAATACCATTTTTTAGCTATGATTATTGTTATATTCTCCCCAAAATATATCTATATTAATTTTAGCACATCTTAAAACTTATACTTGCACATGTATTGAACTAACATCTTAATAATAGTTGGAGCACTTCTATACCAATCTATTAATTCTTTTTCTTCTTTACTCAATGCATTTTTAAGTCCAAACATTTCATGTAAAGGAATATTAAAATAATGTTGATACCATAATAATTTATCAACACTAAGCATAATTATTCCTTTTTCATACCTTGAAACAGATTGTTTTGTTACTCCCATAAGATCTCCTAATTCATTTTGTGTTAAGCTTTTCCTTTGTCTTAAATAAGTAATCATCTTTGTCATATGAAGTATTTCTTTATTAATGTCTTCCATATTTAATCCCCCTCATTAAAAAGAAAATAAATAACATTGTCTTCTTTGCAAAGATATAAAAGTGTGATATATTATTTTAGCAGTCTATATATAAGAGTGCTAAAGGAGGTTTTTATGGCTAAGAAACAATTTAAATCTGAATCTAAAAGATTATTAGAGATGATGATTAACTCTATATATACAAATAAGGATATATTTTTAAGAGAGATTATTAGTAATGCTAGTGATGCTTTAGATAAAAGACATTATTTATCTTTAACTAGTGAGAATAATAAAGTTAATAAAAAAGATTTAGAAATAAGAATAATAAGTGATAAAGAGAATCGTACTTTAACTATTATCGATAGCGGTATCGGTATGGATAAAGATGAATTAGAAAAGAATTTAGGTACTATTGCTAAAAGCGGATCTAAAGAATTCCAAGAACAATTAGAAAAAGCTACAAAGAATATCGATATTATTGGTCAATTTGGTGTTGGTTTCTATAGTGCTTTTATGGTTGCCAAAAAAATAATAGTTAAAAGCCATTCTGCTTTAAGTGATGATACATATGCTTGGATTAGTAGTGGCGAAGATGGATATACTACCGAGAAATGTGAAGATAAACCAATCGGTACTGAAATAACTATCGAATTAAAAGATGATACAGAAGAAAATAATTATTCTACATATTTAGATGAATATACGATTAAAGCTTTAATTGAAAAATATTCTGATTATGTAAGATATCCAATAAAAATGAATGTTGTTAAATCAATTCCTGATCCTACAGACGAGAATAAAACAATAGATACAATTGAAGAAGAAACTTTAAATTCGATGGTTCCTTTATGGAAAAAACAAAAATCAAAAATCAAAGATGAAACATATAATGAATTCTATAAATCTAAATTTACTGATTGGGAAGATCCTTTAAAAGTTATTCACTATAATGTTGAAGGTAATATTTCTTATACTGCCCTTCTTTTCATTCCTAGTCGCACTCCATATGATTTTTATTATCAAAGTTATGAAGCAGGTTTACAGCTATATAGTAAAGGCGTATTTATTCTAGATAAAGCTAAAGACCTCCTTCCAGATTATTATCGCTTTGTGGTAGGTCTAGTTGATAGTGATGATATTTCATTAAATATCTCAAGAGAAATGCTACAAAAAGATCATCAAGTAAAA
>CACZTC010000059.1 GCA_902784015.1 uncultured Erysipelotrichaceae bacterium
TATCCAGGTCATATGGAAAAAACAAGGCGTGAAATGGAAGAACGCCTTAAAATAGTCGATATGATAATTGAATTGAGGGATGCTCGCATGCCTAGCGCAAGCGAGAATCCTTTATTAAAGGAAATAGCTAAAAATAAGCCTAAGCTTATCGTATTGACTAAAGCTGATATGGCAGATCCTGATATGACAAAAAAATGGATTAAAGCTTTAAAAGATAATAATCAAAGTGCTTTAGCTTTAGATATTAATCATGATAATTCAGCTTATAAAAGAATAATTAAAGAAGCTATTTCTTTAATGAAAGAAAAAAGAGAAAAAGAAGCGAAGAAAGGTATTAATCCTAGGGCTATTAGGGCGATGGTATGCGGAATACCTAATGTTGGTAAAAGTACGATGATAAATCGTATCGCAAAAAAGAATACTGTCAAAACTGCAGATAAACCAGGAGTTACCAGAAATCTTACTTGGATACATGCAGATAAAGAATTAGATTTATTAGACACCCCTGGGGTACTATGGCCTAAATTTAATGATGAAAAAACAGGGCTTGTTTTAGCTGCTTTAGGTTCTATAAATGATGATGTTCTAAATAAAAAGAGCTTAGCATTAGATACAATTCATATTATTCAAGATATATATCCAAGTTATTTAGAAGAATTATTTGAAATTGAAGAAGATATGAATCCTAATCAAATATTAAAAAAATATGCGGCATTAAGAAGCTTTTTAAAAGAAAATGGCGAATTAGATTTAAAAAGAAGTAGTGAAGTATTTTTATATGAATTAAGAAAAGGTAAATTAGGAAGATTAACATTAGAAAATGTCGAAATGTACTAATGAATATGAAAATGAATATTGGCCTAAGAATGAATTTGTTTTAGGCATTGATGAAGCTGGTAGAGGTCCTTTAGCTGGACCTTTGACGGTAGCTGGCGTGATATTACCAATCGGCTATGATAATGATGATATTTATGATTCTAAAGCTATCTCTAAAAAGAAAAGAGATGATCTTTTTAATACAATTATGGATGAAGCAATTTGGTTTGAGATTATCCATGTTTCTAATGATGATATTGATAAATATGATATTTATCATGCTGATCAAAGAGTCATGGAAGATATTGCAAGTAGAGCTCCAAGTAATATAGTCTTAACTGATGCTATGCCTATTAATATTGAAAAGAAAATTATATTTAATCCAATTAAAGGAGATCAAAAATCCATTAATATTGCAGCAGCTAGTATCTTAGCTAAAGTTAGTAGAGATAGATTAATGGAAGAATATGATGCAATATATCCAGGATATGGCTTTAAAAAGAATAAAGGTTATCCAACTAAAGAGCATATGCAAGCACTTGAAGAATTAGGTATTACGCCAATCCATCGTAAAAGCTTTGCCCCAGTAAGAGATGTATATATGAAAATAAAACTATTTTAAGGATATTAAATAAGGATTATCTATATAAATAGTGAGGAGGCTCACTATATGAATCATCGTGAATATATAGCTAATCTTTCATATAAGTATGATGGCGATTGGATAAATATTGCTAGAGCGATTAGACAAAATGAAGATGTAGATGATTATCATATTCAAGAAAAATATGTAACTATATTAGATGAAGAATATCCAGAATGTTTTCACTGTTTACGCTATCCACCTTGGTTATTCTTTTATGAAGGTGATTTATCTTTAATATATAAAGATTGTATTACTATAATTGGGGCTAGAGATGCATCTATTTATGCTGAAGAGATGACTAGATTAATAGTAAGTACTCTAAAAGATAAATATATTTATGTTTCAGGATTAGCTAAAGGTGTAGATGGATTTGTGCATGATGAAGCATTAAAATGGGCTAGAACTATTGGTATAATTGGCAGTGGTTTAGCTACTATATATCCAACATCAAATGAATATTTATTTGAACAAATAAGAAAAAAAGACTTGATTATTAGTGAATATCCGTATAATGTTGGTATTCGTAAGCATCATTTTCCTTGGCGCAATCGTCTGTTAGCAGCTTTATCTAAAAAGATTATTGTAGTTGAAGCTAAAATGAAATCTGGGACGATGCATACAGTTAATGAAGCTTTAGCTTTAGGAAAAGAAGTCTATTGCATTCCACACCGCTTTAATGATATAAGTGGTAAAGGCTCAAATTATTTAATAAATGATGGTGCATATGTTTTATATGACATCGAACAAATAAAAGAATTGTAAGGAGAGAGAAATGAAAAACTTAGTTATTGTAGAGTCACCTTCAAAATCTAAAACAATTGAAAAGTATCTAGGTAAAGACTATGATGTTGTGCCTAGTGTTGGTCATATTCGTGATTTAGCTACACGCGGTAAGGATGGCTTAGGTGTAGATGTTGATAATAATTTTGAACCTACATATACAATATCTAAAGATAAAAAAGATACAGTTAAAGATTTAAAAGCCAGAGCTGAAAAGGCTGATAATGTTTATCTTGCAACTGACCCTGATAGAGAAGGTGAAGCAATTTCTTGGCATTTAGCTGATGAACTAGGTTTATCTTTAAATGATAAAAATAGAGTTACTTTTAATGAGATTACTAAAAATGCAGTCTTAGAAGCATTTAATAATCCACGTGAAATCGATATGGATTTAGTTCATTCTCAAGAAGCAAGAAGAATTCTAGATAGAATTATCGGTTTCAAATTATCTAAACTAATTCAAAAGAAAATCAAATCAAAGTCTGCAGGTAGAGTTCAATCAGTTGCTTTAAAGCTTATTGTGGATAAAGAAAAAGAAATAGAAGCTTTTATACCTGAAGAATATTGGACCTTAGATGCTTTATTTGAAAAAGATAAAATTGAATTCCCAGCTTCTTTAACAAAAATAAATGGTAAAAAAGCTGAATTACATAATGAAGAAGAAGCTAAAGAAGTATATGATGCTTGCCAAGGTTTATTTAAAGTTAGTGAAATAAAACAAAGTCTCAAAAAGCGCTCACCAAAGCCAGCCTTTATTACTAGTTCTTTACAACAAGAAGCAAGTACTAAATTAGGCTTTGCTTCAAGAAGAACAATGCGCATTGCCCAAGGTTTATATGAAGGCGTTGATGTAGGTAATGGCCAAGAAGGTTTAATTACTTATATGCGTACTGATAGTACTAGATTAAGTGATCAATTTATTAATAATGCAAGAAATAAAATTGAAAGTGATTATGGTAAAGAATATTTAGGCTTTTATAAAGTCCAAAATGATGAAAAAGCTCAAGATGCTCATGAAGCTATTCGTCCGACAAATTTAAGCTATACACCAGATTCTATTAAAGAATATTTATCTTTAGAACAATATAAGCTTTATAAGATGATATATTATCGCGCTTTGGCTTCACTCATGGCTAATGCTACTTTTGATGCTTTAGCTGTTACTTTATCACAAGATAAATATGACTTTACCGCAAATGGATCAGTCATGAAATTTGATGGTTATTTAAAAGCTTATAAAGATTATGAAACTAATAAAGATACTATTTTACCTGATTTAAAAGAAGGTGAAGAATTATCACCGAAAGAATTAAAGCTCAATCAACATTTTACTGAGCCACCAGCTCGTTATACAGAAGCTAGATTAATTAAAGCTTTAGAAGAAGATGGTATCGGAAGACCATCTACTTATGCCATGATTATTGATACTATTCAACAGCGTGGCTATGTAAAACTAGAACCAACAAGCGAAAAAAGTAAAACTAAAGTATTCAAACCAACTGATCAAGGTAAATTAACTTCTGAAAAACTAGATGAATATTTCTCTAGCATTATCAATGTAAAATATACAGCTGATATGGAAAAAGATTTAGATAGTATAGCTGATGGTAATATTGATGAAGTTAAAATATTAAGAGATTTCTATGACAAATTCATTCCATTATTAGAGAATGCTAAAGATAATATGGATGAAGTTGAATTAGAAAAAGTTGGTGAAAAATGTCCTGAATGCGGTGGCGAATTATTATTTAGACCAGGTCCATTTGGTATCTTTATCGCATGTAATAATTTCCCTAAATGTAAATATAAAAGAGCTATTCAGAAAAAAGAAAAAGAACCAGCTGAAGTTATCGGCAAACCATGTCCATTATGTGGAAATGATTTAGTAAAAAGAAAATCTAGATTTGGTACTTATTTCCATGGTTGTTCAAGCTATCCAAAATGTAATTATATGGAAACATTGGATGGGGAAGTTATAGAAAGAAAAAAGAAAACTACTACAAAGAAGAAAACAACTACAAGGAAAAAGAAAAATGCTTAAGGCAACTGTTGTTGGAGCAGGATTAGCAGGCTGCGAGGCAGCTTATCAATTAGCCAAAAGAGGAATAAAAGTAAGCTTAGTTGAAATGAAGCCTAAAAAGTATTCTCCTGCTCATCATTTAGAAGATTTTGCAGAACTTGTTTGTTCGAATTCTTTACGTTCAAACGCTCTTACTAATGCAGTAGGGCTATTGAAAGAAGAAATGAGGCAAATAGGTTCTTTAATTATGGAAGCAGCAGATGCTAATGCTGTGCCTGCTGGCTCTGCTTTAGCGGTAGATAGAATTGGTTTTTCTAAATATATTACAGAAAGTATTAAAAGTAATAAGAATATAGAAATAATATATGAAGAAATGCAAGAAATACCTGAAGACCCAACAATTATCGCAACTGGCCCTCTTACAAGTGATGCTTTAGCTAAAGCTATTGCGAAATTAATTGATGAAGATTATTTCTATTTTTATGATGCAGCAGCACCTATTGTCACTTTAGAATCAATTGATTTAAATAAGGTTTATCGTAAATCTAGATATGATAAAGGTGAAGCTGATTATTTAAATTGCCCAATGTCACAAGAAGAATTTATGAATTTTTATAATGAATTAATCAATGCTGAATGTGCTGAATTACATGAATTTGAAGATGAGAAGTATTTTGAAGGTTGTATGCCAGTAGAAGAGATGGCTAAAAGAGGATTAAATACTTTAGTTTTTGGCCCGCTTAAACCAGTAGGATTAGAAAAAGATGGTTATAGGCCTTATGCGGTTGTGCAATTAAGACAAGATAATAGTGAAGGAACACTTTTCAATCTTGTAGGTTTTCAAACTCATCTAAAATTTCCTGAACAAAAGCGTGTTTTCTCTATGATTCCAGGATTAGAAAATGCGGAATTTGTAAGATATGGTGTCATGCATCGAAATACTTTTATCAATTCTCCAAAATGCTTAATGGAAACATATCAATGTATAAAAAGAGAAGATTTATTTTTTGCAGGGCAAATAACAGGTGTTGAAGGATATGTGGAATCTATTTCTTCAGGATTTGTAGCTGGATTAAATGCTGCTTCCTTATATAATATATATAAGGAAGAGAATAAGACTAATAATAAAGATACTAGTGGAATTATAAAACAAGATGAGTTTAATAAAGAAAGCGTTGTTAATAGACTTGATAAGAAAAAAATAGTATTTTCAAACGAAACAGTTATTGGAGCATTATCAAGTTATATATCAACCTCAAATGAAAACTTTCAACCAATGAATTCTAATTTTGGAATACTTCCAAAATTAGATGAAGAAATAAGAGACAAAAAACTAAGATATGAAAAATTAGCTAAAAGAAGTTTAAAAAGCCTGAAAAAAAGACATGATTAAAACGATTATTATAGATTATTATAAAAAATAAAAATAAAAATTCTAGTATAAAAATAATTAATCGAAAGCTACGGAAAAGAGCCTTAGGAGTCTTGAAAGTTGCATTAATAAATGATTTTAAAAATATTGACAATATATTACAAAAATGATAAAATAGATACGCTGTTATATAGGGAAACTTATATTCTAGCGTATTCTTTTTATATGAAATACTTAAAATATGTTTTATTAAAACTATATTTAATAAAATATAAAAAGAAAATTCAATAAGGAAATGAGGTGAAAAAAGAAATGCCAACAATTAATCAATTAGTAAGAAAAGGAAGACAAACTTCAACAAGTAAGGCTACTGCACCTGCTCTTTTGAAAGGTTATAATTCAAGGAAGAAAGTTCAAACAAACAGTAGATCACCACAAAAAAGAGGTGTATGTACAGTTGTAAAAACTGTTACTCCTAAAAAACCTAATTCAGCATTAAGAAAAGTTGCTAGGGTTAAGCTTTCAAATGGTTATGAAGTAACATCTTATATTCCTGGTGTAGGACACAACTTACAAGAACATAGTGTTGTACTTATAAGAGGAGGAAGAGTAAAAGACCTTCCTGGTGTTAGATACCATATTATAAGAGGTACATTAGATACAGCAGGTGTTAAAGATAGAATGCAAGCTAGATCTAAGTATGGAGCTAAAAAACCAAAAAAATAAAATTTATGAAAAGCTTCGTCTTACGTCGTTAAACTGCATTAAAAATTTTATTTACGTATCAACGTACGCGCATAAAATTTTTAATTTGTTTGCCTAGTAATACTTGCTTTTGATAAATTTTAAATAATTAACTAATTGATAATAGTGCATATTCTTTTTTATGAATATAAATGTAAAGAATTCTTGCACTATTACGGGAAAGTGAAATGCTTTCCAGAGTACCTATTCTGCATCATGTGCAGATATATAATAAGAAACTGTTTAATTATTTAATAAATTGTTTTCTTTAAATAATATTTGATTACATATTTAAAGACTACTCGTTATCGCAGCTTCAAAAATTTTTGAAAAAATTGTTGAAGTGCGGATTAAATTTTTAAACGGAGTTCAAAAATTTAAAGGAGGGAAGAATAGTGCCAAGAAAAGGATATATAGCTAAGAGAGAAGTACTACCAGATCCATTATATAATAGTAAAGTTGTTACTAAATTAATAAATAATATAATGTTAGATGGTAAAAAAACAGTTGCACAAAATATTGTTTATGGTGCATTCGATATTATTAAAGAAAAAGAACAAAAAGACCCATTAGAAGTATTTGAAACAGCATTAGAAAATATTATGCCAGTTCTTGAAGTAAAAGCGAGAAGAGTTGGTGGAGCAACATATCAAGTTCCATTAGAAATTAGACCTGAAAGAAGACAAACATTAGGTTTAAGATGGTTAGTAGCATATGCAAGAAAAAGACATGAAAAAACAATGGCTGAAAAACTTGCTGGTGAAATAATAGATGCTATAAACGGAAACGGTGGAGCATTTAAGAAGAAAGAAGATACACATAAAATGGCAGAAGCTAATAAAGCTTTCGCACATTACAAATGGTAAGAATTATAGAATTATAAAGACAACCGTATTAACTAACTGTAGCTCACGTAAAGTTCGCACAGTTAGTAAAA